>JAEYTO010000093.1 GCA_023433925.1 Pseudomonadota bacterium
GTTTTTGTTAGGGAGCCAGGAAGAGGGGCGATTCGGGCTACGGGATACAGGGCTTTGCGGGAGGAGTAAAGGCGCGAGCCTGGAGGCTGATTGATGCGGCAGGGGATATACTATCATCTACCATTAATCATTGAGTAACTGAAAACAAGATGCGTTGAATGGATATCTAGAAGGGCGTGCATGTAAAGCGGGAGGAAACATCAGCAGGAAGGATGACATCATGAAAAGGGTCTGTTCGTTCGTCTTCAGGACTGGGTTCGTGGCGATCCTGCTTGCGGCGCTGATCGGGCTGGCCGTGGGACAGGCGGAAGCGTGTGTCTGGTACGTGAAGCAAGGCCCCCGTTCGGGAGGTGGCACGGCTTGGACCGATCCGGTCCCGACCATCGGAGAGGCGGTGGCTGCCGCTCAGGAGGGAGATACGATCTGGGTCACCGAGGGAGAATATCTCATCGAGGAGCCCATCAGGATCACCAAGCGTCTGAACATTTACGGCGGTTTTCTGGGCGTGGAGCAGCATCCGGATGAGCGCGTGGGGAACCTGCGCACGATCATTGACGGCGGCGACAGCACCGCCTGCATGGCTGTCTCGGCGGACACTCTTCTGGATGGCATCGACTTTTTTGAATGCAACTCCTCCGTTAACTATGGCACCGGCGGAAAAGACCTCAACAAATATCTGCCCGGCCCAGCCATCACGGCGGAGAATGCCAAGCTGGTCATGCGCAACTGCGCGCTGCATAAGAATACCGGACCTGCCCACGGTGCGATGAGGGTCGTCAACTGCCAAGTGGATATTTGCGACATCCGCATCACGAATAGCATTGCAAGCGAGATCCCCGCTGCCGTCAGCGGCGGCATGTACCTCGAAAACTGCACCGGCCGCATACGCCAGGCTTTGATCCGGAGTACCAGCTCAGCGTATTCTGGCGGGATGTACGCCAAGGAAGGCAGTCTCCTCGTGGATCGCTGCCAGTTCATTGGAAACACAGCTGGCCGTGGCCCTGGTGGAGGCCTCCATATAGTGGGTGAGCACACAGTCCAGGATTCGTTATTCTTAAACAATGCAGCCCTTTGGGGAGGCGCTGGCTATTTCAATGGAACCACGGTCAACCGCTGCAGGATGGTCGGCAACTCAGCTTGGGGGTCAGATGGTGCTTTTTCTGCCTCCAACGCTAAATTATATAACTGCGTAATCCATAATAATGATGGCGAGCACGATGCGCTTGGAGAGCTATATAGTTCCTCTCTTGTGAACAGCACGATTGTGGAAAGAGCATCTAATGGTTCCATTCTGAGTGTTGGATCAAGCCGCATAGCCAACTCTATCATCTTGAGCACAGATGGAGGCCCGGTGTTCTCTGGTTTGAGAAATACATCGGTGATCTACTCCTTGATTTCTGGTGGCCATCCAGGCGAGGGCAACATCGACGCCGATCCGCTGTTCGTCGCTCCAGAGAGCTTCAATTTCAAATTGCAGGCTGCGTCGCCGGCAGTGAACGCCGGCACCGAGAACATTCCGGACCTGCCGGATACGGATTACACCGGCAAACTGCGGAACATGGGCTCTGCCCCGGACATGGGCGCGTATGAATTGTCCCAGTTGCCCATGGACGTCCTGTCGCGGTTGTTGCTGCCGAGCCAGTTGGATAGTGAGTGGAACGCCGGGGGTGAGGGTTCATAGCGCGCAAGCGTCGGAGGGTGCGCCGCCGTGGCGTCATGGAGGAGAAAACAGGGCCGGGGCGTCAGTTCCGGCCCTGTTGGTTTCCCCGCGGGCCGTCACTCAGTGCGCGAACGGGCCATGGCAAACGAGAAAGCGGCCCGGAGGTATCTCCGGGCCGCTTTTCAAAGCATGGAGTCGGACGATAAGCCGGGTTCTGTTCCCCTTGCGGGGCGGCGGTCATTCCTCTAGGACCGGGATTGCTCCCGGCCTCCAGCAGCCTACCCGGAGGCAGCGGCCGGGCCGACCGCATGCGCCTCCCTATTTGGCCTTGCTCCGGGCGGGGTTTGCCTAGCCGGCCGCGTCGCCGCGACCGCTGGTGGGCTCTTACCCCACCGTTTCACCCTTACCCGCCGTGAGGCGGGCGGTCTGTTTTCTGTGGCACTTTCCCGGAATCGCTTCCGCTGGACGTTATCCAGCGCCCTGCCCTGCGGAGCCCGGACTTTCCTCCCCGGGCCTTGCGGCCCGCGGCGACAGCCTGTCCGACTCCAAGGGCATGGAAGGACGGATGTCGTCCATCCATGCCCTGAAAATAGTAAGGCCCTCCGCGACCCATGGCAACGGGGAGGGCCGGGGACGAGCTAGGCTTCCTCGCGCTGTGGCGCGGCGGAGGGCAGGTGCTCGCACCAGAAGATGAGTCGCTGGCAGTTGGGGCAGCTATGGATCTGCTTGCCCTTCTGCAGGTCGTTGTAGGTCTGGGGCGGGATGAGGATGTTGCAGCCCGAGCAGATGCCCCCGCTCACGGAGACGATGACCGGGCGCTTCAGCCGGGCGCGGATGAATTCGTAGCGGCTGAGGATGGGCTTGGGCACGATTTCGCCGGCCGCCTTGCGGCGCGCCATGAGGCCCCCCAGGAGCTTCTCGGCCTCGGCAAGGCGCTTGTCCAGGCTGGCGCGCGACTCGTCGAGGCGTTTGGTCAGGTCGGACAGCTCCTCGTCCTCGGAGGTCAGCAGGTCCTCCTGGCGCTTGATCTCGTCCATCAGGGCCGCGTTCTCGTCCTCGCGCAGCCGGTTGACTTTCTCCATGTTGTCCATCTCGCGCATCATGGCGTGGTATTCGCGCGTGTTGCTGGCCATCATGAGCTTGTTCTTGCTCTTCTTGATGCGCGTGGAGTCGTCGTCGATATCCTGGCCCAGGCGGGACTGCTGGGTGCGCAGGGCCTCGATCTTGGCGGCGGTCTGGTCGCGACGCTCCTGGATGTCCTTGTGCTGTTGCTCAAGGGCCAGCAGCTCCTTGGGCGCATTCTCCAGCTCCTTGCGGATGTCCGCGATCTCGGCATCCAGTTGCTGGAGAATGACGAGCTGCTCGATCTGCTTCTGATACATAACCATACTCCTTGGCTGCCCGGCCCGAGAGCCGCGCATGGACAGTCCTGCGGCGCCCGGTTTCCACGGGGCGCCGCGTAGAAATGTGCCGGTCGCGCCCGATTACTCCGGGCGGCCGCGGGTCACGAGCCGGGAAGGCTCGCAGCCCTGGAAGTATTCCGTCTCGACCCCCTGCTTGCCGAGCTCGGCCTTGAGGCGGTCGTGGAAAGCTTGCATCATCTTCTCTTCGAGGCTGAAATGGCCCACGTCCAGGACAAGCCCGGCCGCGTCCATGGCCTCGTGGTACTTCACGTCGCCGGTGACGTAGATGTCCGCGCCCATGTCGAAGGCGCGGCCGACGAGCGAGCCGCCCGAGCCCGGACAGTAGGCCAGCTTGGAGACGATCTCCGGCTCCTTGCCCGTGGCGGTCCAGAAGTCGCGTCCCAGGAAGCGCGACAGGTCGTCGAGGATCTGCCGCGTGGGCATGGGATCCTTGAACTCTCCGATGATGCCGAAGCCGAGCGTGCGCCGGGGCTCGTCCAGCGGCAGGGCGGAGTAGCCCACGACCCGGCCCAGCTCGGCCTGGAGCAGGCCGGTGACCTTGGCGCGCGCGTCGGACTGGCAGACGACCTGGAGCTGGCCGCCTTCCTCGCGCAGGGAGGCCACCTCGCCGAGCATGAGCAGCTTGCCTTTCTGCTCCTTGGTCAGGGGCTGTCCCAGGTCCAGGCGCATCTCGCAGGCCGTGACTTCGGCGATGGGCTCGATGACCCGCGGGTTGACCAGCCAGAACTTGCGCGCCAGCCAGCCGGCGGGACCCAGGGGCTGACAGTCCAGGGAGGTATGCGCGGCGTAGAGCCAGGCATCGGCGGACAGAAGCAGGCGCAGGGTCTCGTGGTATGCGTCGAGGCGGTCGGGGAGGCGGGGGCTGATGCTTAGTGGATGATGACAGAGGATGACCCGCGCGCCCCAGTCCAGGGCCTTGGCCACGTTTTCCGGCCTGGGGTCGAGCATGACGGCCAGCCGGCCGGCCTCGGCGACGCGCCCGGCGACCTGCACCCCGCTCTTGTCCCAGGCGGCCTGGTGCTTGGGCGGAGCGGCATCCTCGATGCGCTGTATGATCTCCTGCACGGTGAGCATGGCCTACCTCCCAAAGACAAGGTGCTCCCCGGGGGCGCAGGCCCGGAGAGCACCGTTGTCGAAAGCTTCGCGTCGAGCTTGTATGATGTGCGCGTTCGTGAGCGAGCCCAGCAATTGATTTCCTTGCATGGTGGGCCAACCAGGACTCGAACCTGGGACTATCCGGTTATGAGCCGGGGGCTCTGCCAACTGAGCTATTGGCCCTGTTTGATATCGAGCAGAAATAAATACAGCCGCATCAGTCCCCTGTCAAGGAGGAGCGGCCGGGACACTGGCTATCGCATATGACTCCTGAACATGTGAATCGCCCTGCTCATCAGGTCAACCCGAACCTCAGCGCGGCTCAGATCGCCACTCAAGGCGGCGTTTGAGGCTGTTTTGGGCAGGTCGGTTCCCACCCGAAATCCATATGCGCTTGCCTGCCGGCAGGGCGGACCGGCACACCAGGCTCCGCCTGGACAGCCGCAACCCTCACGGAGGCGGGTCGCCGGATGGAGCAGGCCGGCTTGCCGCCCGCACGGCGCACGGGCGAGGGCGGCAAGCCGGCCTGCCTGGCGTGAATCGGTCCGCGCTGGGGCGCGTCCGGCGCGGTCAGCGCTTGCGGCAGACGCTACGGATGTAGTTGATCGCCGTGTGGCCGGCCTTGGCGCCCTCGCCCACGGACACGCTGATCTGCATGAAGCCGCCGGTGCAGTCGCCGGCCGCGAACACTCCGGGGATGTTCGTCTTCTGCTCGTAATCCGTGGCGATGAACTCGCCCTGGCGCTCCAGGCCCAGAATCCTGGCGAAGTTGGCCGATCCGGCCTCGCCCATGGCCACGAAAAGCCCGTGGGCGTCGCGGCTTTCGCCGTTCTCGAAGACCACGCGCTCCAGCCCGCCCTCGCCCTCCAGGCGGGCGACCTTGTGCGGGATGATTGGAATGGAGGCTTCCTCCAGGGCCTTTTGGAGCACGGGGCCGAAGCTCGCCGGCTTGCCATTGGTGCACACGGCCACGTGGGGCGTGTAGCTCTTGAGCTCCAGGGCCTGGTTGGCCGCGTACAGGGCTTCGCCGAGCACCAGGACCGGCTTGCCCTTGTAGAAGAAGCCGTCGCAGCTCACGCAGTACGAGACGCCCTTGCCCTCGTACTCGGCCAGGTTCTTGATGCCCGGCCGCGCGCGGGAAACGCCCGTGGCCAGGATGATGGCGCAGGCGCGCAGCTCGCGCTTCTCGGTCTTGACCAGGAAGATTCCGTCCGGCTCCTGGTGCACGCCGAGGACCTGCTCGCAGCTCGCCACGGCGCCGAAGCGCGCGGCCTGCGCGACTCCGCGCTCCAGAAGCTCGCGGCCCGAGATGGTCTCGGGAAAGCCGAAGTAGTTGTCGATCTCGTAGTCGCCCGCGAACTTGGGCCTGCATCCGATGACCTGCACCCTGACCCCGGCCCGGGCCGCGTAGATGGCCGCGGACAGTCCGGCCGGACCGGACCCAATGATGATCAGCTCCACTTGTTCCATGGCGTCAGCTCCTTTGCTTGCCGGCCGAAGATTCCAGCCCGGAAGGTAGCCTAGCCCAATGAAATAATAAAGATGTGCCCTGGGTCACATGCATGCGCAGGCGTGCGGCGGATACGAAAAAGCCGCCGGGAGCCAGCTCCCGGCGGCTTTCTGAGCGAGGCGGGCGAAAGATCGACCGGTTAGGCCGGCTCGACCTCGGCGGAGATGTCCGCCGGGAGGCGGCCGCTGCGGTGCATGTGCCGCGCTATGTACATGAAGGGTGTTTCGAGCACGGACACGATGAACTTCATGAAGTAGGTGGTCAGCATGATCTGCCAGAGCACGGGCCAGGGAAACACGCCGATGAAGGCGATGGAGCAGAAGATGGCCGTATCCAGGAGCTGGCTGGCCATGGTCGAGCCGGTGTTGCGCAGCCACAGGTGCCGCCCGCCCGTGAGCCTGCGGATGGCGAGGAAGGCCCACACGTCATGGAGCTGCGATACGAGGTAGGCCGCCAGGCTGGCCAAGGCGATGCGCGGCATGAAGTCGAAGATGGCCCGCAGGTGCGGCTGGACGAAGTCCTCGGGCGAGGGCGTGTAGAGCAGGCTGACCTGCATGGTCAGCGTGGCCATGACGAGCACGGCGAAGCCGAGGAGCACGGCCTTGTTCGCCGCGCGGCGGCCGTGGAACTCGCTCAGCAGATCCGTGGCCAGGAAGATGCTTCCGTACAGGATGTTGCCGAGCGTCGTGGTCAGGCCGAACATCTCCACGGTCTTGAGCACCTGGATGTTGCACAGGATGATGCTCATGACGATGGCCGCGTTCAGGCCGGTGCGGCCGAAGAAGCGCATGAGCACGAGGACCATGCACATGTCGAACAGGGCGAAAAAAAAGAAGATGAGTTCGTTCAAGGTGAGGCCTCCTTCAGGGTTCCCGCGGCCTCATGGCGGCGCGGGCACTGGACGGGGAAGAGGTCAAGCCGTCTGAAGGGCTCTGCTTATGCCCAGAAGAGCGGGCGGTCAAGCAAGGGAAGGGGAAAAGGGCGCCCGGGCATGACCGGCGGAGCATGCACCCGGCAGGCCGGCCAAGCGCTCGGCCCGCTCGGCTGCATTTGGCCTGATGCGTCTGGCGGGATGCGCGGCGGCGCGGGAGAAAACGCGGCCCTCGCCGGATCAGGGCCTGTCATGAGCATCCGGCGACAATTTGAATTGAATAAGGAGAGCTCTGCTTGCGGACCGGCTCAAGTCTTGATTTCGGCCGGGCGGGAGCAGACTCGTGGCGGCTATCAATTCCCCGCGGCTTGCAGCCTGCCTTCCTCGGCCTGGCGACAGACCATGTTCCGGCCGTTGCGTTTGGCCGTGTACAGGGCCTGGTCGGCCTGACGCACGAGGTCCGCGCCCAGATCCAGGCTTGCCGCGTCGATGGATGAGACGCCGATGGACACGGTGACCTGGAAGGTCTGGCCGTGGAAGTGGAAGATCGTGCCGCAGATGGCCGCGCGCAGCCGCTGCGCCGTGGCCTGGGCGTGCTCCTCGTCCGTGTGCGGGAGGATGACCACGAACTCCTCGCCGCCGTAGCGCGCGGCGAAGTCGGTCTCGCGCAGGTTCTCGCCCATGACGCGGCCGATCTCGCGCAGGACCATGTCCCCGGCTTCGTGGCCGAAGGTGTCGTTGATGCGTTTGAAATGGTCCAAGTCGAGCATGAGCAGGGAGATGGGCTGCGGATAGCGCTTGTGGCGGGCGACCTCTTCGCGCAGCCGCCTGTCAAAGCTTTGGCGGTTGTGGATGCGCGTCAGGCCGTCGAAGTCGGCCATGGTCTGGACCTCGCGGTAGAGCAGGGCGTTCTTGAGAGCCAGGGCCAGGTGCTGCACGGCCGCGGTGATGGTCTGGATCTGGTCGCGGGCCAGGGACACCGGCCCTTTGCTCGACAGGGACAGCAGGCCGAAGGGCGTCAGGCCCGTGCGCAGGGGCATGGCCACGACCTCGTTCGGCTGCGGTCCGCCCATATCGCGCTCAGTCGCGGCCGGGCGGGCATCCAGGGGCACGATGGTGTAGCTGACGACCTCGCACGCGGCGATGCGCGCGGCCTGGCCCAGGAGGTATCCGCACCATTCGCGCCGGCACTCGGGCGAGAGGCTGGGCGAGAGGTACAGCTCGGCCTCGATGCCGGCCGCGGTTTCGCGCCAGAACAGGGCCTGCACGGCCTGCACCGGGAAGAGCATGTCCATGTCCTCGCGGGCCCGGTTCAGGATGGTGCGCGGGTCGAGGCTTTCGGAGGCGCGGGTCAGGATGCGGTTGAGGAATTGGAGCTGGT
This sequence comes from Pseudomonadota bacterium, assembly GCA_023433925.1. Taxonomy (GTDB): domain Bacteria; phylum Desulfobacterota; class Desulfovibrionia; order Desulfovibrionales; family Desulfovibrionaceae; genus Desulfocurvibacter. The sequence goes on from JAEYTO010000093.1 coordinate 7,942, forward strand.
CGGTCTTGCGGGCCAGAAGCTCGCGCTCCAGGAGGATCTCCTTGGTCATGGAGATGATGTCGGTGTACAGGCCGCGTATCTCGCGGGCGCGGTGCAGCACGTCCTGCACGGCCTCGCGGCGCAGAGGGCAGCGCACCGTGGTCAGGAAGCCCTGCGCGGCCAGATCCTCGTAGGACAGGTCCGTGGCCTGCTCGTCCAGGATGAGGATGCGCAGCGGCGTCTCCCACTCCTGCAAGGCGGCCCGGCGCTCCTCGCTCAGCATCTCCCACACCGGGGCGGGGACCCAGATGAGCAGGGGGCTCTCGGCGCGCATGTCGGCTTCGCGCGGTAGCGCCTCGCACGGCCAGTTGCGCAGCCGGAATTCGCTGCCGGCAAGGGATTGCAGAAGCCCTGCATCCCCTTCGCTCAGACCCAGGCCCCACATGAGCTCCACGGTCGTTCCGAGGTCCATTCCGCCCCCTCCTGGATGCGCTGGAACAAAAGCGACTGGTTGTCCGAGGACAAGGAAGCAAGTTCGGGGCCATGTGGCCCAGGCAGGGCTTGCGCTCGGTAACAATTTTAAATCATGATGAAAAATGTGATAAACCGGCGCATCGGGATAGGCAGAAAGTGCCTGCCTTGCGCAGCCGTTTGACATCGGCGGCTTTGTATGTCTTTGCATGCCCATGCGCTTGCGACGTGCCTGGGGCAGCCTGGACCCCTTCATCGAGCCTGGAGCCGTGCTCGGCCGGCGGGTGGCCAACGAGCAGTTCCTGCGCGCCCTGCTGCGGGCCGATCCCTTCGATGAGTACCACTTCTTCCTCCCTGGGCCTGGGCAGGGCCGGCAGGTGCAGGACTGGGTTCGCGCGGGCTTTCCGGCCCTGGCCGAGCGCGGGGCGGTGCGCGCGTTCACGCGCCTGGACCTGCCGCGCCTGCTGCGCGAGGCCGAGTACCACTGCTTCCACCTCTCGGACTGCATCGCGAGCCAGCCGCACGTGGCCCGGCTGCGCAACCTATACTCCAGGCGCGCCTTCCCGATCACGGGCACGACGCACTCCCTGAGCTACGCCGAGCACATGATGGCCATGCTCCAGCACCTCTGGCCCGGAGTCACGGCCCGCGACTGCATCGTGGCCACTTCGCGCTCGGGCCGGGACGCCGTGCTGGCCTACTTCCGCGCCCTGCGCGAGCGGCTCGGCCTGGACCCGCAACGCTTCCGCGAGCCCAGGGTCGAGCGCATCCCTCTTGGCGTGGATACCGAGGTCCTGGCCCCGCTCGCGGCCGAGCGCCGCGCCGCCGTGCGCCAGGCCCTGGGCTACGGGCCGGATACGGCCATGGTGCTCGTGTTCGGCCGCATCCAGCACCACTCCAAGCTGGACCTGCTGCCCGTGGTGCGCGCCTTCCAGCGCCTGTCCGCCACCGGCCTGGGCAGGGACCGGGTCGGGCTGACCCTCGCCGGCTGGGCCGACGAGCGTGACGGCTTCCACGTGACCCTGCGCGAGATCGCGGCCAACGCGGGGCTGCGCCTGCACGTGGCCCTGCGCCCCACGGAGGAGCAGAAGCGCGACCTGTTCGGCGCGGCCGACGTGTTCTGCTCGCCCGCGGACAATCCCCAGGAGACCTTCGGCCTGACCATCCTGGAGGCTTCGGCCATGGGCCTGCCGGTGGTGGCTTCGGACTACGACGGCTACCGCGACCTGGTGGCCCACGGCGAGACGGGGCTGCTCGTGCCCACCTTGGGGCCGGCGCGCAGCGCCGAGGTCGATGCCCTGTCCAGGGTGCTCTTCGACAACCAGTATCACTTGCTCCTGGGCCAGGGCACGGCCGTGGACGTGCGTTCCCTGGCCGAAGCCCTGGGCCGGCTGGTCGCCGATCCCGGCCTGCGCGCGGCCATGGGCGCGGCCGGCCGGCGGCGGGTGGAGCGGGAGTTCTCCTGGGAGTCGGTGCTGCGGCGGCATGTGGCGCTGTGGGACGAGCTGTGGGCCGCGGAGCCGGGAGGAGACCCGCGGGCCGCGCACCCGCTGCACACGCCCTATGCGGAAATCTTTGCCTCCACGCCGGCCGCGCGCCTGTCGCCCGGACTGCGCCTCGTCTGGACGCGGGCCGGCGAGGCCGTGTTCCGGGAGCGGGAGTTCCCGCTCATCTACGGCGGGGTGTCCGAATGGATCGATCCAAGAATCCTGCGCGCGCTGCTCTTCCTGGCCCGCAAGCCCTTGTCCGTGGGCGACCTGCTGGCGCGCCTGCGTGAGGCCGAGCCCGGCCTCGGCCTTGAGCGCGCGGAGTTCCTGCTCTTGTGGGCGCTCAAGCAGGACTTCCTCGAATCCGTGCCGGGGGCCTGAGCATGGCCCAGCTTGCCGTGACGCACCACGTCTGCCTTGAGCGGCGCGGCGGCGCGACCCGGGTGGCCGACATGCTCGCGGCGGAGCAGGCCAGGGCCGGCGCGCGCGCCGGACGATCCTTCGAGCTTGCCGAGAGCGAGGCGGGGCGGCAACGCCTGGAAGCAAGGCCCTGGCTGGATGGTCTGCTCGACGTGAGCCGCGCGGGCCTTGTCCACCTGCACTCCAGCCGCGACTGGCCCGGCCTGCTGGAGGCCATGGCGGCCGGTGCGCCGCCGAGGCGGAGCGTGCTCACGCTGCACGACACGGCGCTCCTCACGGGCGGGTGCATCTACGTCCTGGGCTGCCCGCATCATGAGGAGGGCTGCGTGGAGCCTTGCCCGCGCGGGCTTCCCGGCCCCAAGGCCCATCGGGAGCGCGTGGAGCGGGCCTTGCGGAGTTTGAACCCCGTGGCGGTCAGCCCGTCGCGCTGGCTGCGCGACCTGGCGGCCAAACGCTTCCCGTGGCTCGACCTGCGCGTGACGCCCAACGGCGTGGAGTGGCCCGAAGCCATGCCCGACCGGGCCGGAGCCAGACGGCGGCTGGGCCTGGCCCCCGAGGCGCGCCTGGCCTTGTTCGTGGCCCACGGAGGCCTGGCCGCGACCTGGAAGGGCGGGGACGCCTGGCTGGACATCTTCGCGCGCCTCAAGGCCCTGGAGCCGCGCAGCGTGGCCTGCATGATCGGCGGCGACCGGCAGGAGCGGCGGGGCGACGTATCCTTGTGGCCCTACCTGGACCAGGAGCGCATGGGGCTGTTCATGGCCGCGGCGGACGTGCTCGTATATCCCACGCGCGCCGACAACCATCCGCTGGTGATCCTGGAGGCCATGGCCGCCGGGACCTGCGTGGCGGCCACGGCCGTGGGAGGCGTCCCCGAGCAGATCCGCGACAACGAGACAGGCGTCCTGGCGCAGGGTTTCGAGGCCCTGGCCCACAAGGCCGCCGCGCTGCTCTCCCGGCCGAGCCTGGCCAGAACCATGGGCCAGCGGGCCTTCGAGATGGGCAGAACCCGCTTCTCGGCCCAACGCATGGCCGCCGACTACCTGCGCATTTACGAGTCTCTCGGGGCGGAATAGCCCTCCCGGCTACACGTCGCCGCGCTTGCTCAGATCCCCGAACAGGGTCAGGGCCGCGGTGGTGCCCTTGCCGATGGCCGTGACAATCTGGCGGATGCCGCCGGTGATGTCGCCGGCCGCGTACACACGCGGGATGTTCGTGCGCATGCCCTCGTCCACCTTGATGAAGCCGTCCATGTCGGTCTCGACGCCGATCTCGCGGGCCAGCTCGGAGTTGGCGTGCTGGCCCACGGCGATGAACACGCCGTCCACGGGAAGCGTCGTCTCCTTGGCGTCGAGCAGGTTCTTGACCCGCAGGCCGGTCACGGCGATCTCGCCTTCCACGGCCGTGACCGCGCTGTTCCAAAGCACCGGAATCTTTTCGCGTTCGAGGGAGTCCCGCAGGTGCTTCTCGGCGCGCAGCTCTCCCCGGCGGTGGATGAGCGTGACCTCGGCGCCCAGGTGCTTGAGGTGCAGGGCGTCGGTGATGGCCGTGTTGCCGCCGCCGACCACGGCCACCTTGCGGCCCTTGTAGAAGTAGCCGTCGCACGCGGCGCAGTAGGACACGCCCTTGCCGTAGAATTTCTGTTCGCCAGGAATGTCGAGTTGGCGCCAGGTCGCGCCCATGGCCAGTACGAGCGCGCGGCAGGTGTAGACCTCGCCGCCCAGGGTGTGGACCTCGATGCGCTTGCCGATCTTGATGTCGCTGACCTCGGTGAGCTCCTTGAGCTCGGCGTACTGCCGGGCGTGCTCGGAGAGGATGTCCACGAGCTTGGCCCCGGCGATGGCCGGGAAGCCTGGGTAGTTCTCGACCACGGGCGTCAGGGCCACCTGGCCGCCCACGTTGCGCTTCTCGATGATCAGGGCGGACAGGCCGCTGCGCACCACGTAGATGGCCGCGGCAAGGCCGGCCGGCCCGCCGCCGAGGATGACCACGTCCACATCCTGGGCGCCCTCGGGCGCGGCGAGCCGTGAGCCCTGCTCCCTGAGCCACTCGTCGGCCGACTTGATCGTCACGAGCTCGACCATGAAGCGCGCCTCGGGCTCCTGGCCCAGGGCAACCAGGCTTCTGTCGCTGTCGCTGAAGACCGTGTGCGGCACCGAGCCGACCGCGTGCTTCTCGGCCAGCTCCGGGTTCTCGCCGATCTCCACCAGGCGGAAGGAGACCAGGTCCGGCCGCTCGATGGCCGCGCGCACGCCGTTCATGACCTGTCCGGGGCAGTAGGGGCAGGTGGGGCTCACGAAGACCTTGGCCTCGCGCGGGGCGTCCAGCTCGGCGAGCAGGTCCCTGGCGGGCTTGGACAGGCCGCTCTCGCCCGTGGAGGCCAGCAGGATCGTCTCGATGAACGAGCGGGCCTCCTCGCCGGCGGGCGAGCCGGTGAAACGCAGCTTGTACTTGTCTGGCGCGATGAGCATCTCGGGCGAGGATTCGATGCCGGCCTCGGCCCAGCGGGCGTCGCCGGGGCCGAAGCGATGGACTTCGATCTTGTCCGAGATGCGCGAGAGGTCGCGCAGGAACATGTCGCAGAACTCGTTGTACTTGTCGTTCAGGCCGGGCCTGGTGAACAGCTCGATGACCACGGAGTCCTTGAGCCTGCCGAAAAGCTCGCGCAGATAGTCGCGGGTGTCCAGGGGCAGGAACCATTCCTGCTGCTCGTCCTTCCTGCCCGGTGCGTCCTTCTTGCTTCCGAGGATGGGGCTCATGGCGGCTCCGTTGGCTTGGGTTCGGGTTCGGTCCTTGCCGGCGAAGCTTGGCTAGTAGCCGGGTTCCCAGAGGTAATAGAAGCCGGCCCGCCTGCGCAGGAGGTCGCCGGCCGCGCCCAGGTCCACGAGCCCCCGGCCCGAGGCGGCGCGGGTGAGCATCTCGTTGTACGGGTTGTCGTTGGCGTACTCGTTGCGGCGGTAGACCACGAGCCGGGCGTTGTCGGGCAGGCCGGCCAGCTTGCGGGCCGTGGTCACGGCGAGGTCCATGTCGCCGATCTCGTCCACCAGACCCACGGCCTTGGCCTGTCCGGCGGTGAACACGCGGGCCGTGGACACCTGGCGCAGGTTGTCGTCGGACAGCTTGCGGTGCTTGGCCACCAGGGACAGGAAACGCGAGTTGAGGTCCCGCACGATGCCGTTGAACATCTCGGCCTCTTCGGGGGAGGGCTGTCGGAAGGGCGAGCCCATGTCCTTGTGCGCGCCGGACTTGGTCACGTCCACGTCCACGCCGATCTTGTCCATGAGCCCGGTGACCCTGGGCCGGATGAAGATGGTGCCCACGGAGCCGGTGACCGTGGTCGGGTGGGCGATTATGGCGTCGGCGGGCAGGGAGATGTAGTAGCCGCCGCTGGCCGCCACGTCGAGCATGCAGACCACGAGCTTGGCCTTGGTCTTCTTCTTCCAGGCCATCAGCTCGCCGTAGAGTATCTCGCTGGCCGTGGCCGTGCCGCCTGGGCTATCCACGGCCAGGACCACGGCCCGCACCGACTTGTCGGCGGCGGCCTTGTCGAGCTGGGACACGGTCTCCTGGATGATGCCCGGCCGCTCGCGGAAGGTGTCCTCGTCAGGGCCGGTCTGCAGCGTGCCGCGCACGGTGACCAGGACCACCTTGGGCTCGGCCGCGCCTTCCAGGGTGAACTCCCGCAGGGGCTGCGAATAGTCGCGGAACAGGCTGACCGAGGCGCAGCCCGGCAAGGCCAGGATCAGGAGCATCACGGTCAGGATCGGAGCCAGGGGCGTGGGCAGGTGCGCGGCGCGCATGGGGTACCTCCGCTGAGTGCGTGAAATGGATGATCATCCTATGGCCCAAAGGAGGTTCGTTGGCAAGCGCGACCGGCGGAAGTGCAGGGTCGAAAAAAAAGCGCCCCGGAAGGTCCGGGGCGCTCGGAAGATGCACGCCGAGGCGAGGCCGGCCTTATGGGGCCAGGCGATGACGCAGCTCGGGGGTCATGTCCAGGCGGTTCATGCGTGCGATGCCCACCGAGGACTTGCCGGCGAGCAGCCAGTTGTGGCCGCTCTTCCAGCCCTCGTTGCGCAGGCACAGGACAAGCCAGACCGGCAGCCACAGGCCCAGGGTCAGGATCGTAAGCAGCATGTGCCGCGCGTGGTTCAGGTTGCGCCGACGGGCCAGAGGGTTGTGGGCCGAGGCCTTGCGCAGGGTTCTCATATTGCTCATGATGGATACTCCGGAAAAAGGTGCCCCATGCCTGCCAAGTAATGCCTTGCTCGCCGACAGTCAAGACTGTCGAACGATAATTCCAATGATTTTAGCGCAAACGACAGACGATTATTCTCTTTAACGAGCGCTTTCCAAAACTATATTCGCCATGTTCGGACTTTGGCAGGCGGCGACGGCCGGCCATTCAATGCTGCCCACGGTCGCGGACTTGGTGTACGTTCGTCGGGCGGCTCCCCCGCCGGGTCGCGCCTGAAAAGAGGAGGTGCACCATGCCCACGACGCGCAATCGCCTGGCCCTGGAAATATTCGCGCCCATCGCCACGGACTACGAGCGCTGGTCACGGACCCTGAGCTTCTGGCAGGACCCGCGCTGGAGGCGCATGCTCGTGGACGGCCTGGATTTGCCGCCCGGCTCGCTGGTCCTGGACGTGGCCGCGGGCACGGGCCTCATCAGCCGCCTGCTCGCCAGGCAGGGCCAGCGCGTGATCTCCCTGGACCAGAGCCTGCCCATGCTCGCCAGGGCCGGCGCACGCGGCGCTGCGGCCGTGAACGCCAGGGCCGAGATGCTGCCGTTCCCGGACAAGACCTTCGACGGCCTGACCGCCGGCTATCTCCTGCGCTACCTGGATGACCCGCTGGCAGGGCTGCGCGAACTGGTCCGCGTGGTGCGGCCGGGCGGCCGCGTGGGCCTGCTCGACTTCGGCCGGCCCAGGGGCCTGTGGGGGCCGTTGTGGCGGCTGTACGCCGGGCTTGGGCTGCCCGCGGCGGGCGCGCTCATCTCGCCCGGCTGGCGGCGCGTGGGCGGCTTCCTGCGCGCGAGCATAGAGGATTTCCATCGGGCCTGGCCAAAAACCGAGCTGGCGCGGCTCCTGACCGCCGCCGGCCTGGAGGACGTGCGCTGGGCCAATCCCTCCCTGGGCGGAGGGTTGCTGATCTGGGGGGCGCGCCCATGAACGATATGCGCGAACCGAGCGAAATGAGTGAAACGCCCGGTACGGCCAGGGCCGCCGGCCTGTCCGATGCGGCCCTGGCAGCCGAGGCCGAGCCCTCGACCGGGGCCATGGCCCCGGCCTTCTACGCCCGCAGGGGCGGCCGGTGGGCCGATTTCCGGACCATCCTGCACCCGCCGTACACCGTGTGGAACATGTCCTTCGCGGCCATGGGCGCGGCCCTGGCCCCGGAGATCGACTGGCGCGTGCTGGTCCTGATCCTGGCGGCCTTCCTGGCCGGCACGGGCATCGCCGCGCACGCCCTGGACGAGCTGAACGGCAGACCCTTGCGCACGGGCTTCAGCGACCGCGCCCTCAAGGGCATGGCCGTCCTGTCCCTGGCGGCGTCGTTTGCCTGCGCGCTGCTCTGCCTCCTGTTCGTCTCGGCCTGGATTATTCCCCTGGCGCTCGTGGGCGCGCTCCTCGTGGCGGCCTACAACCTGGAATGGTGGGGCGGGCTCGTGCACACGGACCTAGGCTTCGCCCTGAGCTGGGGCGGTTTTCCGGTGCTCGTGGGCTACTGGTCCCAGGCCGAGACGGTCACGCCCGGCGCGCTCCTGCTGGTCGCGACGGCCACGCTCATGAGCCTGGCCCAGCGCAGCCTGAGCACGCCCGCGCGCTTTCTGCGCCGCAAGGCCCGCTCGGGCGGGGCCGTGCTCGCCACGGCCGAGGGCGAGGCCCGCTGGGAGCGGGCGGACATGCTCGCGAGCTACGAGCGGCCCCTGCGCCTCCTGTCCTGGATGGCCCCGGCCCTGGCCTGCGCCATGCTGCTGGCCCGCCTGGGAGCTTGAGGCAAGGCCGGCACGCCGCACGATGTAGCCGGAGAGGGGCTCCGCGCCCCGCCAGACCGTCTGGGTCCCCCTCCGGACCTCAACCCGTCAGGGCCGCGGGCCCTTGGAATCCGTGTTCTCGGTGTGGATATTTCCGGATCTGGCTGTGAAAGGCCATTCGTGACCTGGGTCACTGCGAGGCCGCTGGAGACAGGCTATCCTTGGCGTGAACGTTTGACACAAGGGAGTTTGGCGCATGGACAAGCGTTTCAACGCCGCGACGAGCGACTTCGGGCAAGCCCGGCCAGTCGATTCCGGTTTGGCCGGAGGCAGGGAAAGGGCTCTGCGCTATCTGGGCAAGATGCGCGGCCGCACAAGCTCGCCGCCATGCCCGTGAGCGCGCGAGGTCTGCTGGTCCTGGGTCGGGGCCTTCCTTGGCATCCTCGCCGTGTCCTTTCTCGGCCACAAGATGCTCGACGGCGGCGGGCCGCTCATGCTCGTGGGCTCGTTCGGCGCGTCGGCCGTGCTCATCTATGGCGCGGTGGAGAGCCCGCTGGCGCAGCCGCGCAACCTCATGGGCGGCCACGTGCTCTCGGCGCTCGTCGGAGTGGCCGTGGCCAAGCTCATCCCGGAGGCGGTCTGGATCTCCGCGCCGCTGGCCGTGGCGACCTCCATCGCGGCCATGCACGTCACGCGCACCCTGCACCCGCCCGGCGGGGCCACCGCGCTCATCGCGGTCATCGGCGGCGAGCAGGTGCGCGCCCTGGGCTTCCTCTACGCCCTGGCCCCCGTGGGCCTGGGCGCGCTCATCATGCTCGCCGTGGCCCTGATCGTGAACAACCTCTCACCCAAACGCCGCTATCCGCTGTTCTGGCGTTGAGCGTTTCGCACCCGAATACGGGTTCCAAGGGCCTGTGGCCCTTGGCGGGAGAGAGTCCGAGAGAGGGCGCGGAGCCCTCTCTCGGCTGATTTGCAAATCGCGCTGACTCAGGGCCGGTACTCCACGCCCAGCAGGCACATGTCGTCGTCCGGCGGCCTGTCGCCATAATCCACGGCCGCCTGGAAAACGGACTCCACGGCCTGCTCCAGGGGAAGCTCCCTGGCCTCGGCCAGCAGGCGGGCCAGGCGCTCCTCGCCGAACAGTCGCCCGTCACCCCCGCGGCGCTCGGATATGCCGTCGGTGTACAGGAACAGGCGGTCGCCGGCCGAGAGGCGCGCGTCGCCGGGCGGGAAAAGCAGGTCCGCGCCCAGGCCGATGACCGGGCCGTGGGCGGTCAACAGCTCGGCCTGGCCGTCGGCGCGCGCGAGCACGGGCGGCGGATGGCCGGCGCTCGCGTAGGCCAGGGAGCCGTCGGCCGTGTCCACGATGACGTATTGCGCCGAGAAGTAGCTGGCGAAGCGCTCGAAGGGGAATTCGCGCTCCAGCCGCTCCATGATGCGCTCGGGCGGGGCCACGGACTGGTCGGCATCGACCACGATCCCGGCGTCGGGCGACAGGAGCCGCGACACGGACACGGCCATCATGGCCGCGGACACGCCGTGCCCGCACACATCGAGCAGGAACAGGCCGGCCTTGCGCCCATCCAGGCGGAAGATGTTGAACATGTCGCCGCCCACGGCCTCCGAGGGCCGGAAACGCCAGGCGAGGTCGAGCCCCGGCACGCGCAGCCCGGGCTCGGGGAGCAGGCTCTGCTGGATGAGCGCGGCGGCGCGCAGGTCGCTGTCCAGGCGCTCCTTGTGCTCCAGGAGCCTCAAGCGGTGCTCCTCCAGCTCGGTCACGTCGTGGAGCACGGCCAGGGCCATGTCGCGGCCCTTGTGAGTCATGGGCCGGCAACAGAAGTCCAGGTGCTTGCGCTGGGGCCTGCCGCGCACGTAGAAGCGGCGCACGAGCCGGCTGCGATCGGGAATCTCGCCGGCCAGGGCCTTGGCGGCCGCGGCGCGCAGGCCGCAATCGCCGCAGCGCGAGGACTTGCCGCACTCCACGGCCTCTTCCACGGCATGCCCGCAGGCCAGGGCATTGCCGCAGCAGGTTCCCAGGATGTTCTGGCCCGGCTGACTGAACAGCTCCAGGAATCGCCGGTTGGCGTGGTGGATGCGCATCTCCTGGTCCAGGAGGAGCACCGCCGACTCCATGTTGTCCAGGACGGCGTTGAGGAACTCCGTGGATTCCCGGAGGTTCTCGGGATCAATGGGCATATGCTGGCCTCGCGCGGTCTGTCGGGCTCGAGGAATTATTCCTCATGCCGAGCATACCCGATTTCCCGCCGCTTGCCAGCGGGAAAGCCCCTTGCGGCCTGATGTCCGGGCCTGATGTACGGGCATTGTGTTTCGTTCTGTTTCATGGAATCATGATTCAAACAATCAGGCAGGTCATGACCCACAGTCAGCTCCCCTTGTTCATTCAGTCGGCGCCGGTGGTCACCGGCCTTTACGCCTCGCCCGTGTGCCTGCTGCCGCTGCTGGACGAGCTGCCCATGGCCGTGGCCCTGCTCACTCCCGAGCGGCGCGTGGCGGCCATCAACAGGGCCGCCGAGGTCCTGACCGGCTATTCGCGCGAGGAGGTCCGGGGCGTGCCCTGCATGTACGTCCTGCGCGGCAGCCATTGCCTGGAGGGCTGCCCGGCGCGGACAATGGGCGTCGAGTGCGGGCGCCGGAGCCTGGAGGGCGACGTGCTCACCCGCGAGCGCCGGAAGGTGCCCGTGCGGGCCACCCTGGCCCCGGTGGTGGATGCCTCGGGCCGGCTCGCGGGCTTTCTGGAGAGCCTGGAGGACCTGCGGCTCATCCGCGAGCTGGGCGCACGCCGCTCCGAGGCCCTGGGCTTCCAGCACATCATCGGCGGCAGCCCGGGCATGGCGCGCATCTTCCAGATTCTGCCCGGCATCGCCCAGACCGATTCCCCGGTGCTCGTCACCGGCGAGACCGGCACGGGCAAGGATATGCTCGCCGAGGCCATCCACAAGGCCTCGCGCCGGGCTAAGGGCCCGTTCATCAAGGCTGCCTGCGCGCTGCCGGAGGCGCTCCTGGAGTCCGAGCTTTTCGGCCACCGCCAGGGCGCCTTCGCGGACGCGCTGGAGAGCCGGCCGGGCCGTTTCCGCATGGCCCAGGGCGGAACGCTCTTCCTGACCGAGATCGGCGACCTGCCCCTGTCCCTGCAAGCCAAGCTGCTGGCCTTCCTGGACGATCAGGTCATCCATCCCCTGGGTGCCGCCCGAGGCGTGCGGGTGGACGTGCGCATCATCGCGGCCACCCACCGCGACATGGAGCAGATGGTGGCCCAGGGCCGCTTCCGCCAGGATCTGCTCTTCCGCCTCAACGCGGTGCGCCTGCATCTGCCGCCCCTGCGCGAGCGCGGCGACGACGTGCGCCTGCTCCTGGATCATTTCCTGCGCGCCGTCTCCAACCAGTCCGGCAAGCCCGTCTCCGGCTTCAGCGAGGAGGCCCTCGCGATCCTGCGGGCCTTCGCCTATCCGGGCAACGTGCGCGAGCTGCGCAACATCGTGGAGTATGCCGTGAACGTCTGCTCCGAGGAACGCATCGGCCGCGCGCACCTGCCGACATATCTCACGGATCTTCAGGATTTCAAGGACTTCCAGGATTTCAAAAGCGGGCTCGCCCGCGCTCCGGCGCGGCCTGCCGGGCAGCCCGACGTCGTGGTCGCCGGGGAGGCCGAGCCTGAACCGGCCGAGGCTGTCCCGGGCGGCGACGGGCCGCTCGCGCCGCCCGCCTCGGGCGAGATATGGCCCGACGTGGAGCGCAGGATGATCCTGGACGCCCTGGTGCGCGCCGGCGGGAGGCGCTCCAAGGCGGCCGAGCTTCTGGGCTGGGGCCGCAGCACGCTGTGGCGCAAGATGAAGACCTACGGCATGGATGGCTAGACGTGGCGGAACCGCGCAAGAACAAGATCGTCATACCCCTGCACGAGGACGACGTGGCCCCGCGCTTCGACATGGCCACCGAAGTATGGGTCGGCGTTCTGGGCGAGGGCGGCGCCTGGATCGAGGAGCGCACCCTGGTCCTGCCCCAGGCCTCGGCCGAGAACCTGTGCAACCTCATTCTCAGCGAAGCGGCCGGCACGGTCATCTGCGGTGGCATCGAGGACGAGTTCTTCCAATACCTGCGCTGGAAGCGCGTGGACGTCCTCGACTCCGTGCTGGGCCCCCGCGACAAGGCCGCCCAAGCCCTGGCCAGGGGCGAGCTCAAGCCCGGCGATATTCTGTTCGGGCCGGAATAGGGCCGGAATCAGGCCGGAATCGGGGGAGGGAGAACCCCTTTTCGAGAAAAGGGG
>JAEYTO010000019.1 GCA_023433925.1 Pseudomonadota bacterium
TTCAGCAGGCAAGAAGGCCTTTATCCTCTCCCACTGGCTGTCGCTTAGCTCTTGCTGGTACATCCAGCCAAGTTACTCTCCGTAGGCCCTTTGGCAACCCTCTTGGCTCTTTGAAGACACAGCCTAGGTCCCTGGAGGTGCGTTCCTCTTGCGCAGGGCGCAGTGGATGTGCAGGGGCGCCGAGCGCTGCGGCTCGCACAGGACGACCTCGAAGGGCACGCGCTCGGCCAGGGCGCGCAGGAACCGGTCCAGGCCGCGGGCCGTGAAGGTGTGCACGTGGATGCTCGTCTGGCCCTGGAAGCACTGCCGGGCGAACTCCTCGCTCGGCTCGTGCCTGACATCCTTTTCGCCCGCGGTATTGAGAATGAAGTCGCGGTAGTGCTCCAGGTCGATGCGTTCGGTCCTGGCCTCATGGTCCTGGAGCAGGTGCTCCAGGCTGGTGGTCTCGCGACGCCGGTCGAAGCAGTGTTCCTTGTCGGGCACGACCATGTACACGATGCCGCCCGGCCGGACGATGCGCAGCCATTCCTCGATGACCCGCCCCGGATTGCACACGTGCTCCAGGACATGGCTGCTCGCGACAAAGTCGAAGGCGTTGTCGTCGATGAAGGGGTATGTGTCGCCCTTCCACACGAGCTGGATCTGCGGGATGCTCCGCACCCTGGGATGGCCCTTGAAGCCCGCGCGCAGATCGGCGGTCTTGCGCTGGTCCAGGTACACGACCTCGGCGTCCAGATCGAAGGGGTTGTGCAGTGCGCCGATCTCCAGCCCCTTGCCCCTGCACAGCTCAAAGGCCTTGCGGCCGAAGTCCGAATGCCGGCCGCGCCCTTGGGCGGAACGGCCGGAAACGCCTTCCAGCCAGGTGCGCACGGCCTGCCTGGCGCGCTGTTGAACGCTTGCCGTCATCGCCTGCCTCGCCTCCTTCGCCAGGCCATGCCCGCGCCGCCACACACGCGGCAGCGCATTCCGGGAATGCCTGGCGTCGGGAGCTTAACACCGGATGGATATTTTGGGTATCGTCCGGGCGGAAATAGCGCCCGCGGATGAGCCGGGGAAGGGAGGCGGCCGCCTCCTTGCCTGGCGCGGTCCTTTGGCGGACCGCCCAGCCCTACAGCTTCTCGGTGTCGATGGTCGACCAGGAGGTGGTCTTGACCTGGGTCAGGAGCTTCTTGGCCTCGGGGAAATCGGCGCGGATCTTGAGGCACTTCTCCAGCTGCTCCATGGCCTTGTTGCGGTGGCCCAGGAGCCAGCTCACGCGGGCCAGGTGGAACCAGGCCGACTCGTCGCTCGGGTTGACCTTGCCGGCGTTCTCGTAGGCCTGGGCCGCGCCGTGGAAATCCCTGGCCTTGTAGAGCTTGTGGCCCAGAGGCAGGAAGGGGTTCTCGGCGTCGTGCTCCTCGGCCAGGATCTCGACGAACAGCTCCCTGACCTTCTCCATGCGCTCGAACTCGGCATGCACCTGGGCGGCCTTCTTGAGGAACAGGCGGCTCGTCTGCCGGTCGCCCTTGGCCTCGAAAGCCTTGGCCAGTCCTTCATAGGCCTCGGCGAACAGGGAGTTGAACTGGATGGCCTTCTGGAAGCAGGCGATGGCCTCGCCGTACTCGCCCTTGCGCAGGTGCTCCAGCCCCTGCATGTAGAACTCCTGGGACTGGTCCTTGAGTTCCACGATGGCCTCGAACTCCTTGATGGCGTCGTCAAAGCGGCCCGCGGCGAGCAGGTCCTTGGCCTGGCGCAGGCCGGCGGCGTCCTGCTCGTTGCCGCTCACCACGGCCAGGGCCTTGGACATGTGCTTGTGCAGGGTGGCCGGCTGGTAGGGCTTGATGATGAAGCCCGCGCAGCCCAGGGACACGGCCTCCAGGAGCGTGCGCTTGTCCGCCGCCTCGGAGGTGATGACCACGGGGATCTGCCGCAGGGACGGATTCTTCTTCAGCTCGCGCAGGAAGTCCAGGGGCGTGGACTCGCGCATGGAGGAGTCGCAGAGTATGACGTCGGGCGGATAGGCCAGGACGTACTTGAGCGCGGCCGAGCCCGTGTCCAGGGCGCGGGCGAGCCGCACGGGCAGCGTCTTGAGGTCGGTCGCATACTGCCGGATCTGGTCCACGTCGCCGGAGACGACGAGCAGGGCCCTGTTGGTGGGTGTGCCTAGTGCGCTCATGGGGTTCCGATGGAGGAATCCTGACCCATATCGGCCCGCTTGGCCAGAGCAATCCGCCGGCCAGGCAGGACAAGGAGCCGCAGACACGCGAGGCGCCACCGGCTTCCGGCGCGACCGCGCCGCATGCGGGGTCCAGGGGCCTGTGGCCCCTGGTGGGAGGGGTTCGGGGAGGGCGAAGCCCTTCCCGATTCTCTTGGAGCAGATTGATCTTGAGACGCTCGCTCCGGCGTTGACGGCGCAAGTGAATTGCGCCTACGCCTGCGCGGCGGCAAGCCATGCCGACGCATGGCTTGCAGAGCATTTTCAAAAGCAAATGCTCTTTACTCCCCTTCCGGGGCCACGAGGATGACCACCCGCCTATTGCGCGTCTGGTTCTCGGGCAGGTCCGCGCCGTTGGCATCCTGGTTGGGGAGCATGGGCCGGGTGTCGGCCAGGCCCACGATCTTCATGTTGTCCGGCGTGACGCCCTGGACGATGAGGAAGCGGGCCACGCGGGTGGCGCGCATGGCCGACAGCTCCCAATTGGACTCGAAGGCGCTGTTGTTGATGGGCACGTTGTCCGTGTGGCCCTCCACGGTCAAGTGATAGGGCGCGCCCGCGAGCACCGTGCCGATCTTGCGCAGCATGCGCACGGCGTCCAGGGTCAGCTCGGCGCTGCCGGAGCCGAAGAAGGCCGGGCCGTGGAGATTGATGGCCACGGCTCCGGAACGCAGCTGGAACTGGACGTGCTCGGCGGCCTCGCCCCGGAACCGGTAGGCCAGGTCCTCGACCATCTTCCGAAGCGCCGCCTGCCGGTCCATCTCGCGGCTCACGGCCTCGCGCAGGTCGTTCTTCCTCGGCTCCGAGGGCCGCATGGCGCTCCGCATGGAGCCGGCGACCTCCTCGAACAGGCTGAAGTCCACCCGCGAGATAGAGGCCAGCAGGACGAAGAAGCACAGGAGCAGGGTCATCATGTCGGCCAGGGTGAGCTGCCACTCCTCTCCGGAGTCCTGGTCCCGCCTGCGGCGGCGCAGGGACGAGAGCGACTTGCGCGCGGCCATGGCGGCTTCCCGGCCCTACCTGGCCTGGGAGCCCGGCTGCCCCGCCGGCTTGCTGGCCGGAGCGGCCTGCCTGGGCTGGCTGCCGGTCTTGATGGACTTCCAGCGCCTGGGCGGCAGGTAGGCCTTGAGCTTGTCGAGCACGATGGGCGCGGGCGTCTTGTCGTGGATGAACAGGATGCCGTCGCGGATGACCTGCATGAGGATGACGCGCTCCTCGATGCGCTTCTCGACCTTGATGGCGATGGGCAGGAAGAAGACGTAGGCCAGGAGCGAGCCGTAGAGGGTCGTGGTGAGCGCCACGGCCATGGACGGGCCGAGGCCGGCCATGTTGCCCTGCATGGACTGGAGCATGCCGATGAGGCCGATGAGCGTGCCTATGATGCCGAAGGCCGGCGCGAGCTTGGCCATGGTTCTGTAGATGCCGGCCGAGGACATCTCCTGCTCGTAGCTCTGCTCGATGCGCGTGTCGAGGATGTTACGGATCTCCTCGGCGCTGTAGCCGTCCACGAGCATCTGCACGGCGTGGCGCAAGAACTGGTTCTCGATGCCGGGCAGGGAGTTCTCCAGGTGAACCTTGCCCTTGGCCGAGGCCGTGCGGGCGATCTGGACGAGCTCGTCGATGTACGCGCCGATGGGCAGCTCCTCGCGGCGCAGGGCCAGCAGGAAGACGTGGAAGACGCGCATGACCTCCTTGAGCGGGTAGCAGATGAAGGTCGCGGCCAGGGTGCCGCCGAGCACGATGGCCAGGCCGGGGTAGCTCACGAAGACCATGGGGTCGCTCGTGGAGTCCATGGTGGCCCAACCCAGGATGGCGATGCCGGCCAGGATGCCGAGGATGGTGGCGATGTTCACGGCCTGGGCTCCTTGCCGTGGCCTTTGCCCTGTCCCTTGAGGTTCTTGACAAGCCCCATGAGCTCGTGCTCGATGTCGGCCACCTCGGTGTCCGAAACCTGGCGCGCGCCCTCGTCGTGGATGACCTTGGCCATCTTGCGCGACAGGTTGGCCATGATCTTCTCACGGGTCTCGGGCCGCGCGGCGGAGTAGAGGATGGACAGCTTGTGGAAGCCGAGCTGCTGGAAGGCTTCCTGCAAGGTCGAGTCGTCCACCATGGTGATGTCGTCCACGGTCTCCAGCTCTTCGAGCTTGAGGCGCTTGCGCTTGATCTTCCGGAAGAAGTTCTCGCCCATCTCGCCGGCCCAGGCCAGGGCCTGCGTCTTGCACAGGAAGAACAGCTCCTCCGGCACTTCCTGGTTGCCGATCTTGCGGTAGACCATTTCGGGGGTGGCCTTCACGAGCTCGGCGAAGGCGTGAATGTCGATGTACTCGAGCTCCTTGGTGAAGGGCGAGTTGGGGTCCGGGTCGCTGGTCGCCAGGTTGCGCGCCGCGGCCAGGAAGCCCTGGGGGTTGACGATGCTGATCATGCGGTCGCGGATCTGCTCGCCGGTCTTCTGATACTCGCCGAAGATGTTCTTCTCGAACCTGGACTGCTTCACGTCGGACATGGTGATGAAGCCGAGCTTGGCCAGCCGTTCGAGGATGAGCTCCAGCTCCAGTTGGGACATGAGCAGGATGTTGCGCGCGGTACGGTGCACATCGACATTGCTCAGCTCCACGGGCGCGGGCTGGCCGCGCTTCTTGGGCGTCTGCGCCTCGACGGCCAGGTGCATGAGCAGGAGGATCTGGCACACGCCGAGCACGCGGTTGTTCGTGGGCTGGTCGGTTATGGCCAGCTCCACGGTCTTGACCCGCTCCATGAGGTGGCGCACCAGGCGCTGCACCGGGTTGGGGCATTTGACGAGCAGGCTGTGCAGAAGCGGGGCGTCAAAGGGGATCAGCTCGGTGTAGTCGTCGGCCTCGGCGTTGGCGTGGAACGGCGCGCCCGCGAGGAGCGATCCCTCGCCGAAGAACTGGCCGGGCTTGATGCCGCCCAGGATCACCCGCCGGTTGTTGACGATGCGGAAGAGGGTCACTGAGCCGCGCTTGACCATGTAGGCAAACTGGTTGGCCTGACCTTCCCGCAAGATGATCTGGTTTTTGTGGAAAACGACGTTCTTGCTCGATGCTGCGTCGGCCATGCCCTTCCCCATGCGTCTCCAAGGCCAAGGCGACCCATCCAGGACACCGGGCCGGCGCGCCACATGCCGGCTGCCGGCGTCTGCTCCAGGAGACGCGCCGAGGCCGCCGCGCGGGGCGGTTCGGGGAACGCCGTAAGCCCGGCCAAGGGGCCGCATCCTCTGGGCGGATTATCAGGATCGTTGCGGTCCTATCGGACAGACAGGCCGTCCGCTTTAGCGCCAAAACGCCGCCCAGGGCCATGGAGCAGGGACATGCCTGCCTTGTGAAATCAAGAATGAATTCGGGACTGTTATTCGCCGCATTATGTTGAAAAGCCCTGCTTCGCGCAACCGCAAAGTGCCGCGCAAGCCCGACGCACGCACGCTCGGCCCCGGGGTTATTGTTGACCACGCTCCCCAGGGCTGCTAGAGCCTGTCACGGCTAGGCATGTATGGGCATGTAAACTAGTGAATTATTGGTCAATGCGTCGCGTCGCGCCAGGGGCCCGGCACATGGCTCCAACCGCTTGCGGGCTGATCCATGACGCGCCTCGAGGCAGCCTCGCGGCGGACAATCGCCGGCGGCATCTTGTCGGATAATCGCCGCACATGAACCGGAGGACGAGCATGCGCATAGGCATTCCCAAGGAGATAAAAACCATGGAGAACCGCGTGGCCATGACGCCCGGCGGCGTGGACACCATGGTCCGCAGAGGCCATGAGGTCCTGGTCGAGCACGGGGCCGGCCTGGGCAGCGGTTTGACCGACGAGGAGTACGAGATCGCCGGCGCCCGGCTCGTCACGGCGGCGGAGGCCTGGTCCTGCGAGATGGTCATCAAGGTCAAGGAGCCCCTGCCCCAGGAGTACACGTACCTGCGGCCCGAGCTGATCCTGTTCACCTACCTGCACCTGGCCGCCGAGGAGGGCCTGACCAGGACGCTCGTGGCCTCGGGCGTCACGGCCATGGCCTACGAGACCGTGCAGCTCGACAACGGCACGCTGCCGCTGCTCACGCCCATGAGCGAGGTCGCCGGCCGCATGGCCACCCAGGAAGGCGCCAAGTATCTGGAGAGGACCCAGGGCGGCCGCGGCATCCTGCTGGGCGGCGTGCCCGGCGTCATGCCCGGCCACGTGGTCGTGCTCGGCGCCGGCGTGGTCGGCACCAATGCGGCCAAGGTGGCCATGGGCCTGGGCGCGCGCGTGACCGTGCTCGACGTAAGCCATGGCCGGCTCCAGTATCTGGACGACGTGTTCGGTGGCCGCATCATGACCCTGACCTCCACCGAGCCCAACATCCGCGAGATCGTCAAGACCGCGGACCTGGTCGTCGGCGCGGTGCTCATTCCAGGCGCCAAGGCCCCCAGGCTCGTGACCCGGCCCATGCTCTCGACCATGCGCGAGGGCTCGGTCATCGTGGACGTGGCCGTGGACCAGGGCGGCTGCGTTGAGACCATCAGGCCCACGACCCACGCGGACCCGATCTACATGGTCGACGGCGTGGTGCACTACGGCGTGACCAACATGCCCGGAGCCGTGCCCCGTACCTCGACCTTCGCTCTGGTCAACCAGACCCTGCCATACATCCTCAGGCTCGCGGCCAGGGGCCTCGACGCCCTGCGCCAGGACAAGAGCCTGGCCCTGGGCCTGAACACCTACCGCAAGCAGCTGACCTGCCCGGCCGTGGGCGAGGCCTTCGGCATGGCCGCGATCACGCCCTTCGCGGCGCTGAATCACGAGTGACAACGGAAAAGACGAAGGTCCCTCCCGAATCCAGGCCTGTCACAGGGCTTCCCCGAAATGGGAAAAGCGCCTGGGAAAATGCAAAGCGGCCGCCGGATTCCTCCGGCGGCCGCTTTGCCCTGGGCCGTCGATTCCGGCCCATCCTTCGGGATAAACGCAATGTATCTTCAGTGCGACCGCCAACAGATGCTGTCCATGCAAGGGAAGCCGGTGCGCGGGTGCGCGTTGAGCCACTCCTGGTTTGATCGCACGAACTCCTCGCTACTTCTTGGCGAGTTTATAAATGACCAAGGCCACGACAATAATCAGAATACCGATCGGTAGAGCATATTCCAGCATGGTGTTCCTCCCATCCTGCGGCGATGCGCCGAGGCTGCGGGTATGTTCGTTTGCAAAGGCGAATGCCGGCTTCCCGCGCCGTGCACTAATCACGGCAAATTCAGAGGTCATGCCCGACCTCTGGAAATGGCTGCCTGAGTGAAGCGGCGGGAACTCGGAGCGGATTAGGAGTACGGCGTTTCGGCCGCACGGAGAGTGTAGAAGTGCAAACAGATGCGTCGATTGCTGATCTGTAAGGCTGAATCGCTGCTGTCCATGGTCAGCGTCCTCTGACTAGACAAAAGAACTGCCGGAAATCACGGTATCAGTTCACGGAATCAAGACAAATTCACTGTGAACCCCGCTTTGGGATTAGTCAAGGAAGCCGGCTCGCGGCGCAGGGTTATCACATATTACTCGCGACCAGGTGAGTCGCCCCCACTCATTAGGGCAACCTGGGTATCAACGCGGCCCCAATCGCCACTCAGGAAGTGTACGAGGCTGGTGTTGGCCGGCCGGTTCCCACTCAAAATCCATATGCGATCGCCCTGGTTCGCGGCGGCCGGACCGAGGCCTCGTTTCATTTGCGAATCGCTCTGATGATAAAGCAAGGCCCCGGTTTCCCGGGGCCTTTGTGCGAGGAGAGAGGAGGCTAGGTCGAAATCGTCCCTGTGCGGCCCTACTGGCCGATGGGAATGGTCAGGAACAGGTTCTGCCCGCGGCGCGACAGGAGCAGCAGGGCCACGCCCTTGCGCTTGGCGTCCTCGTTGATGATCTTCTGGGCCGCGGCCGGGCTGTTCACGGGCTGCTGGTTGATCTCCAGGATCACGTCGCCCGGAGCCACGCCGTTCTCCTCGGCCGGCGAGCCGGGCGTCACGCCCTGCACGAGCACGCCGCGTCCGGCCTCCACGCCAAGGGCCTGAGCCTCCTGCTCCGTGAACTGGCGCAAGGACATGCCCAGAAGCTCGCCGCCGGGCTGGGATGGCGCCTGCCCCGGCTGGGCCTGGCCCAGTGCCTCGGCCGTGCGCCTGGCGAGCTTCACCGTGTAGTCCTGCTGCTTGCCGTTGCGCCAGGCCGTGAGCTTGACGCGCTCGCCAGGGGGCAGGGCGCCGATGGCCCTGGTCAGGTCATGGGAATCCTCCACCGGCTTGCCGTTGACGCTCAGGATGACGTCACCCTGGCGTATGCCTGCCTGGGCCGCCGGGCTGTTCGGGGTGACGTTGGCCACGAGCGCGCCTCTGGGCTCGGACAGGCCCAGGGCCTTGGCCGTGTTGCGGTCCATGTCCTGGATGGCCACGCCGAGCAGGCCGCGGCGCACCTCGCCGTGCTCGCGGATCTGCCGGATGACCTCCCTGGCGATGTCGCTCGGCACCGCGAAGCCGATGCCCTGGCCCGTGGCCACGATGGCCGTGTTCAGGCCGATGACCTGGCCCTGCATGTTGATGAGCGGGCCGCCGGAGTTACCGGGGTTGATGGAGGCGTCGGTCTGGATGAAGTTGTCGTAGGGGCCGGCGCCGATGATGCGGCCCTTGGCGCTGATGATGCCGGCGGTGATGCTGTGGTCCAGCCCGAAGGGATTGCCCACGGCCAGCACCCATTCGCCGACCTTGGCCTGCTCGGAGTTGCCGAACTCGAGCGGGACGAGCTTCGCGTTCGGCTCGATCTTGATGAGCGCGATATCGGTCTCCGGGTCGGTTCCGATGACTTTGGCCGGATAGGTCTGCTTGCCATCCTCCAGGGTGACCTCGATGGACTGGGCGTCCTGGACCACGTGGTTGTTGGTCACGATGAAGCCGTCGGGCGAGATGATGAAGCCGGAGCCCAGGGAGGCCTGCGGCCGGGGCATGGGCATGCCCTCGCCGAAGAAGTCGCGGAAGAAGTCCTCCAGCGGGTTGCGGCCGGGGCCTTGGGGGCCTTGGGGACCTCGGCCCTGCGGCCCGCGGCGCACGGCCGGGCCGCCCTCGGGCGCCGCGGCCTTGGAGCTGATGTTGACCACGGAGGGCGCGACCTTTTCGGCCAGCTCGGTGAAGTCCGGGAGGGACGCCGCCTGAGCGGCCAGGGCCAGCAGAAGGGTCAGCGCGAGGCTCAGCGGGAGCAGGGTCAGCCTATGCACACGTGGGCTCATATATTCTCCTTTGCGACGTATGGTGCTGCCACGGATACGCATCCAGCCTTTTCCAGCCATGAATTCCCCATTAACTTTGTGTAACGGCGCGCCGGGGAAAGCAAGCATTATGTCCCGGCAGGGCCGTGGGCAAGGCTCTGGGGACAGCCCGGAAAGGCCAGGTCCACGCGCAGGCCCGGCGCGGAGTGGCCCGCGCGGTGATCCGAGAACGTCAAGGCCGCCTTGTGCAGCCTGGCCACGGCAGCGACCAGGCTCAGGCCCAGGCCGCTGCCGGGTGTGCTGCGGCTCTGCTCCAGGCGGTAGAAGCGCGTGAGGATTTTATCCCGCTCGGCCGCGGGCACGCCTGGCCCGGTGTCGGCGATGCTCAGGCGGCAGCCCCCGGCATCCCTGGACGCGCTCACGAGCACCTCGCCCCCTGGGGGAGTGTACTTGATGGCGTTGTCCAGGAGATTGGCCACGGCCTGCGAGAGCAGGTGCCGGTTGCCGTTCACCACGAGGCCCGCGGGAAGGTCCGTGCGCAGGGTCAGGCCCTTTTCCTCGGCCAGGGGCTCGTATAGCTCCACCACGTCGCCCGCCATGCGGGCCATGTCCAGCGGTTGGAAGCCCTCGCGGCTCGCGCCGGCCTCGGCCTGGGCGATGCGCAGGAGCGCGTTGAATGTGCCCAGGATATCCTCGGTCTCGGCTATGGTCCGCTCCAGGGCCTCGCGATAGGTCTGCTGGTCGCGATCCTCCAGGAGCACCACCTCCAGGCGGCTGCGCAACCGGTTGAGCGGCGTGCGCAGGTCGTGGGCGATGTTGTCGCTGACCTGGCGGATGGACTCCAGGAGGACTTCGATCTGGTCGAGCATGCGGTTCAGGTTCAGGGCCAGCTGGTCGAACTCGTCGCCCGAGCCGTCGGAGGGCACGCGGCGCGACAGCTCGCCTTCCATGATCCCGCGGCTGGTGCGGTTGATGGCCTCCAGCCGGCCGAGCAGCCCCCGGCTCATGACCAGGCCTCCGGCCAGACCCAGGACCATGGTCATGGCCAGGCCCCAGACCAGGGAATCGACGATGAGCCCCTGGACCATGCGCAGGTCCGTGATGTCGCGGCCCACGATGAGCAGGTGGTTCCCGGGCAGCACCACCAGGTGGAAGCGGATGGGCACCTGCCTGCCGCCGATCATGATCGAGGCCGTGAGCCAGTTGCGCGGGTTGGACACGGGCTCGATCTCGCGCAGGGTCTCGCCGGGCAGGTTGCCGGCCAGGGGCCGCAGGTGGTTGTCGGCCAGCAGGTAATAGCTCTCGTCCGCGCCGCCCGAGGACAGCCGCTTGGCGATGCCGCGCTGGACCCCGCCCAGGCCCAGAAGCCGATACTGCTCGGACAGGGACACGACCTCGGCGGCGATGGTCTCGTCGGTCTGGCGCTCCATGAACCCGGCCGTGGTCCAGTAGATGTAGCCGAGCAGCATGAGCACGGACGCCCCGAACAGGAGCATGTACAGGAGCGAGAAGCGGAAGGTCGTGGAGTGCAGGAGCCTAACGGGCATCGCGCAGGGAGTAGCCCGAGCCGCGCACGGTGTGCAGCAGCGGCCGGTCGAAGTCCTTGTCTATCTTCTGGCGCAAGCGGCTGATGTGCACGTCGATGACGTTGGTCTGCGGGTCGAAGCTGTAGTCCCAGACGTTCTCCAGGAGCATGGTGCGCGTGACGACCTGGCCGGCGTGGCGCATGAGGTATTCGAGCAGGGCGAACTCCTTGGGCTGCAGCTCGATGGCCCGGCCGGCCCGGCGCACCGTGCGCGCCACGAGGTCCATCTCCAGGTCCGCGACCTTGAGCGCCGTGCCGGCGGCCACGGCTCCGGCTCTGCGGTCCAGGGCCTCCAGCCGGGCCAGCAGCTCGGCGAAGGCGTAGGGCTTGGCCAGGTAGTCGTCCCCGCCGGCCTTGAGTCCGCGCACGCGGTCGTCCACCTCGCCCAGGGCCGAGAGAAAGAGCACGGGCGTGGCGTTGCCGGCCGTGCGCAGGGTCTTGACGATGGTCAAGCCGTCCACGCCGGGCAGCATGCGGTCCACGACCAGGGCGTCGTAGCCGCCCGAGGCGGCCATGAACAGGCCGTCCTTGCCGTCGGCGGCGTGCTCGACCACGTGGCCGCTCTCGCGCAGGCCCTTGATCATGTAGGAGGCGGCCTCCATGTCGTCTTCGATGAGCAGGATGCGCATAGGCTGAAATCCGAGGCTTGGTTGAGGGCTGGAAGATAACAGCGCCCTTATGCACGCGGAGAGATGAAAGCGCAAGAGAGTCCCGCGCTTCACGGCTGCGAGGAGTGCTTGTACATGACCAGCTCCCAGACGTCCGCCTGGTCGTCGCGGCGCAAGATCCAGGCGTGGCCCTCGGGGTCGCGGACCTTGAAGTAGCGGTGGTCGGGCGCGAGCCAGCGGTCCACGATCTCGGCCACCTCCACGGCCTTGCCGCCCATGTGGAAACGCCGAGGGACCTCCTCGCCACGGTGGCCCGCATGACATTCGACCCGTATGGGGATGGGCCTGCCTCCCTCGCTCGCCATGGCCGCCTCCGATCCTCCGCCCGCCGCATGGCAGGAGCCGCGTTTTACTTTCCGCCATTCATTCCGTATCATGAAAATTGTTCCATGCACCATTCCCCATGAGTGCAATCCGTGATGGCCCTCCAGCCTTTCCGCTCCGGCTTCCACCCCGCGGGCCTTTGGGCTACCCTGACCCGATGAAAGCCTTCCACGCGAATCACGCCGGAGCGAGCCGGTCCGCGCGCGGGCTTGAGCAGGAACCGGCCCGGAGCGCCCAGCCGGCTCGGCCCATCATCCATGCGCGCGGCCTGACGCGCATCTATCCCATGGGCGAGGCCGGCGTGGTCGGGCTGCGCGGGGTGGATCTGGACATCCCGGCCGGGGCGCTGGCCGTGCTCAAGGGCGCCAGCGGCTCGGGCAAGAGCACGCTGCTGGCCCTGCTGGCCGGCCTGGACCGGCCCACGGCCGGCTCGCTCCAGGTCGCCGGCGTGGACCTGACCACGGCGCACGAGGCCGGGCTGACCCGCTTCCGCCGCCACGTGGTGGGCATGGTCTTCCAGTCCTTCAACCTCATGCCGACCATGAGCGTGCTGGAGAACGTGCTCCTGCCCGCGCTCCTGGCCGGCAAGGACGGCGCGGCCTCCCGGCGCAGGGCCCAGGAGCTGCTGTCCTGGCTGGGCATGTCCCGGCGCGCCGCGCACCTCCCGGCGCAGCTCTCGGGCGGCGAGATGCAGCGCACGGCCATCGCCCGCGCGCTCATCAACGACCCGCCGCTCATCCTGGCCGACGAGCCCACGGGCAACCTGGACAGCGAGAGCGGCCAAGCCGTGGTGTCCCTGCTCGCCGAGCTCAACCGCATCCTGGGCCGCACGGTGATCGTGGCCACGCACTCCGACCTGGCCGACCCCCATGCGACCCTGCGCCTGCGCCTGGCCGACGGCAGGCTCGTCCAGGGGGCCTGAGCCGTGCCGGGCGACATGGGCGCGCGCGGCTTCCTGACGCTATACGCCCGTTTCGGGCTGCGCCATCTGCGCAAATCCTTCTGGCGCACCCTGGCCGTGGTGCTCGGCATCGGCCTGGGCGCGGCGGTCTTCACGAGCGTGCGCCTGGCCGTGGACGCCTCCCTGGATTCCTTCACGCGCAGCATGGACCTGCTGGCCGGGCAAGCCGACCTGTCCGTTTCCATGCCCGGCTCCCGGCTGGACGACGCGCTCGTGGCCAGGCTCGCCCGCGCGCCGGGCGTCGCGGCCGCCTCGCCTGTGCTCACGGCCTGGGTGCGGGCCGAGGTGAGGCCATCAGGCCGAGGCGGATCGGGCGGACTTGGACCTTCCGCACCGTCTCCTAGAGAGGGCGCCGCCCTCTCTAGGGCTCTCACCCGGCAGGGAAGCCTGTCAGGATATGGGGCCCCTGCACCCCCGGTATTAGGACCGCTGGAAAGGCTGTTCTCGGCCCAGTCGCGGACGGGCTCGGTGGAACATGGCGACCGGGTTGATGGGAATGACTCCGGGAGCGCTAATCCCGTGATTTTCCGCCTCATCGGCCTGGACCCGCTCCTGGACGCCGAGCTGCGCGATTTGGGCGAGGCCGCGCCCGACGGAGCGGATGGCACTGACGGGACAGGCAGGACAGGCGGCGGTGGTGGCGGCGGCGGTAATGACGGACGCGCGGAGGAGCACCGGGTCTGGCGCAGGCTCATGACCGAGCCGTGGACCGTGGCTCTGGGCGCGCGCCTGGCCGAGCGGCTGGGCGTTGCCGAGGGCGACGCCCTGGCCCTGAACGTCGCGGGCCGTCCGGCGCGCGTGCGGGTCACGGCCGTGCTCTCGGAACAGGGCCTGGCCATGGCCGACGGCGGCCTGCTGGCCCTGGCCGACATGGCCACGGTCCAGGAGCTGACCGGCCTGCACGGCCTGGTTGACCGCATCGACCTGCGCCTTGCGCCTGGCGCGGCCGAATCCGACATCCGGCCGCTGCTCCCGCCCGGCGCCAGGCTCGGGCCGCCCTCGGCCGAGCGCGAAAGCGGCGAGGCCATGATCAACGCCTACCGCCTCAACTTGACCGTGCTCGGCTTCGTCTCGCTCTTCGTGGGCATGTTCCTGGTCTACAGCCTGGTGGCCGTGGCCGCGGCCTCACGCCGCCGCGAGCTGGCCATCCTGCGCTCCCTGGGCGCGTCGCGCCGCGCGCTGCTGGCCCTGTTCCTGGCCGAGGGAGGCCTGCTGGGACTGCTCGGCTGGCTGGCCGGGCTGCCCATGAGCCTGCTGCTCGTGCCCAGGCTCCTGGCGGCCGTCAATGCGACCATCTCGACGCTCTTCGTGCGCGTGAACGTGGAGTCCCTGTCCGTGAGCCCGGCCGAGATGCTCGCGTCCCTGCTGCTGACCGTGGGCGTATCCATGGCCGCCGCGCTTCAGCCCGCGCGCGAGGCCCAGGCCGTGCCGCCGCGCGAGGCCCTGGGCATGGCCGGCATCCACGGCGGGTCCGCGCGGGTGCTGCGCCCCGCCCTCACGGGCCTCGCGCTCATCCTGCTGGCCTGGCCCGTGAGCCTGCTGCCGAGCCCCGGAGCCTTCCCCCTGCCGGGCTACCTGGCCATCTTCCTCCTCTTCGCCGGCTTCGCCCTGCTCTGCCCCTGGCTCGTGCGCGCCGTGTCCGTGCTGGCCCTGCCGCTCCTGGCGCGCCTGGGCGGCGCTCCGGGCCTGCTGGCCGGCCGGGCCGTGCGCGAGGCCGACACGCGCACGGCCCTGTCCGTGGGCGCGCTCGTGACCGCCGCGGCCCTGTTCCTGGCCCTGTCGGTCATGGTCCAGAGCTTCCGCTCGACCTTCGGCCTGTGGCTCACGCAGACCGTGAGCGGCGACCTGTTCGTGCGGCCGGCGCTCTCGGACGAGAACGGCTACCTGACCCCGCTCGCGCCCGAGGCCTTGCGCTGGATGGCGGCGCATGACGGCAAGGTCGTGAGCCTGCCCTACCAGCGCGTCAACCTGGCCCTGGATGGCGCGCCGTACCAGTTGGAGATCATGGACGTGGACTTCTTCGTCCGCCGCGATCTGGGTTCCTTCCTTTTCCTGCGCGGCGATCCGCGCCGGGCCCTGGAGCTTGCCGGCGCGGGCCGGGGCGTGCTCGTGAGCGAGGTCCTGGCCAACCGCGCGGGCCTGGGGCTTGGCGACCGCTATCGCGACACGGTGGCCGGCGTGCGCCTGGACGAGGAGATCGTGGGCATCGTGCGCTGCTACCGCACGAGCGGCGGCGTGGTCTACCTCGATCCCCGGCGCTGGGAAACGCTCGGCGGCCGTTTCGCGCCCAACGGCTTGCGCCTGTATTTCCCTGGCGGGGATCCCGAGGCCCGCGCCCAGGCCTTCAAGCAGGCCCTGCTCTCCTCGCCCGTGGGCCAGGGCCTTGAGGCCAGCGTGGGCGCGGAGCTGCGCCGCGAGATAGAGCGCATCTTCGACCAGACCTTCGCCGTGACCACCGTGCTCCTGCTCGTGGCCCTGGCCGTGGCCGCCCTGGGCATCGCCGGCGCGCTCACGGTCATGGTCCTGGAGCGCTCGCGCGAGGTGCGCACCATGATCGCCCTGGGCGGCAGCCGGGGCCAAGTGCGGGCCATGATCCTCTGGGAGGCCTGCCTGCTCGTGGTTGCGGGGCTCGTGGCCGGCTCGGCCTGCGGCTTCCTGCTCTCGGCCATCCTCATCCATGTGGTCAACCGCGTCTCCTTCGGATGGACCTTTCTCTATTCCGTGGACTGGCCGGCGCTGGCCCTGGGGCTGCCGCTCATCTTCGCGGCCTGCCTCGCCGCGTCCCTGCCCGCTCTGCGCGCGGCCCTGTCCGGCCAGCCGGCCGCCGTGCTCCGGGAGCGGTAACGAGCCGTGGAAAAGCCGTATTCTTATGAAGCCACGGGCCTGGCTGGCGTTTTTCCGCACAAAGGCCATGCCGCGCCAGTGGTGGAATGGAGTTCAGCCCTGGAGGGACGATGCCGCGTCTGTTGATTGGAGCCATGACTTGGCTCGTCATTACCTTTGGAATGGCATTTGCTGATCAAACGGCCAGGAGTGGTGAATCCGGGCGATCCGTGGAGGCCCCAGGCTATGCGCGCATAACCGGCCCATGCGGATTCGTGTTCCCGGCGGATCATGCCGACCATCCCGACCACCGCACCGAGTGGTGGTACTGGACAGGCAACCTGGCGGACCAGGCGGGCCGACGCTACGGCTTCCAGCTGACCTTCTTCCGCAGGCGCCTGTCGCCCCCGAACGCCGATGCAGCCAGGCCCGAGCCCTCCTCGCCCTGGCGCACGAGCCAGCTCTACCTGGCCCACGCCGCCGTGAGCGACATCGAGGCCGGAGAGCACCGCGCCGGCCAGATCATGGCCCGAGGCGCGGCAGGCCTGGCCGGCGTGGAGCGCGACAAGTCCGGGGCCGCGCGCGTGTTCCTCAAGGACTGGTCGGCGCGCATCGGGCCGGACCGCCACGAGCTGCGCGCCCAGAGCAGAGGATCCGGCGAGACCGGCGGCTTTACCTTGCGCCTGACGCTGGCTCCCGAGAAGCCGGCCGTGGCCCACGGCCAGGGCGGATACAGCAGGAAGGGCAAGCGCCCCGAGAGCGCGAGCTGCTATTACTCCTTCACCCGGCTTAGGGCGGAAGGGAGCATCGAGATGGACGGCAGAATTGTGGACGTGACCGGGCTGGCCTGGATGGACCACGAGTACTCCTCGGAGCTTCTCGAACCCGGCCTCGTGGGCTGGGACTGGTTCAGCCTCCAATTCGACGACCGGACCGAACTCATGGCCTTCTTCCTGCGCGACACCCTGGGCGGCCCGAGCCATGCCTCGGGCGGCAGCTTCGTCGATCCCACGGCCTCGGTCATCCAGCTCAGCCAGGGCGACATGCGTCTGGACGTCCTGGACTACTGGACCAGCCCACGCACGGGCGCGCGCTATCCCTCGGGCTGGCGGCTGCAAGTCCCGGCGCTGGACCTGGACGTGACCATCCGGCCGGCCATGGCCGACCAGGAGATGCGCACCGGCAAGACCACAGGCGTGACCTACTGGGAAGGCAGCGTCAGGGCCGCCGGCGCCGTGCGCGGCCGCTCCGCCCAAGGACGCGGCTACGTGGAGATGACCGGCTACGCCGGCTCCCTCGACGCGCCCCTGTGACCAGGGCGACTTGCGCATGAGCCGGGCGCGACGCCCGCTGAACGCCGATCCCCCCTGGCTTGCCAGGCACGTGAAGAAATCAGCAAGGGGCGGGCCTCCCGATCGGGAGGCCCGCCCCTTTCATTCGCTCGGCCCGCATCAGACCGGCTTCAGCTCGTACTGGCGGCTGCCCAGGCCGAGCGTTTCGGCATAGTCCAGGCCCATGGCCTCGGGCAGGTTTGGGGCCAGGCGGCGCAGCTTGTTCTCGCCGGGCTTCACGTCGGCGGGCAGGCGGCTCGGATGGTGCGGCATGGCCGCGCTGACCAGGTCCAGGCCGGCCTGGTCGATGGCCACGGGATCCCAGGAGGCCAGGATGCCGATGTCCGGGCAGACCGGCGTGTCCGAGAAGCCGATGCAGTCGCAGTCCGGGGTCACGTTCATGACGAAGCTCAGGTGCAGCGTGGGCCGCTGCCGGGAGAGCAGGGCCGCTGCGGCGTACTCCATCATGCGGGCCAGGAACTCGCTCAGGTCCGTGCGCCAATCGACCTCCACGCCCGCGTGCTTGCAGGCGTGGAAGCAGGCCCCGCAGCCCGCGCAGAGCGACCTGTCCACGCTGATGCGCTTGTCCTCGCCCAGGCGCAGCGCGCCCGGCGCGCAGACCTCCACGCAGATGCCGCAGCCCGTGCAGTTCTCGGGATGCACCTGGGGCGCCAGGCAGCCGTGCTGCTGCATCTTGCCCCGGCGCGTGGCGCAGCCCATGGCCACGTTCTTGAGCGCGCCGCCGAAGCCCGCCAGGGCGTGGCCCTTGAAGTGGCTGAGGGTCACGAGCAGGTCGGCGTTGACGATGTCGCCGGCCAGGTAGGCCGACTTGATGTGCTTGCCTTTGACGGGCACCTCGACCTCGTTGGTGCTGCGCAGGCCGTCGGCGATGATGACCGGCGCGCCAAGCACGTTGGGGTCGAAGCCGTGCAGGGCGGCCTGAAGCTTGTGCGAGACCGCTTCCCCGCGATTGCCGGCGTAGAGCGTGTTCGTGTCCGTCAGGAAGGGCTTGGCCCCGGCCTTGCGGTAGAACTCGACCACGGGTCGCACGTGGATGGGCGTGACGAAGGTGGTCACCCCGGCCTCGCCGAAGTGCATCTTGAGCGCCGCGAGGTCGCCCTCGCGCACGTGCTCGGCCGCGCCGGCGGCCTTGAGGAGCTTGCGGATGCGCTGCTCGTAGGGGGCCTTGAGCGAGGCCCGCAGGTTCCAGAACCAGACCGTGCTCTTAGGCATGATGTGCTCCTAGCTTTGATTTCCCTTTGCGCGGCTGCATCCGAGGCATCCGCGGATATGGCCATCCACCAGCGCATGCCGCAACCCAGGGGGTCCGGGGGAAATGATTTCCCCCGGCGGGGTTTGGGGCGGAGCCCCAAGTTTTTCCAACGCATCACGAATCGCCCTGTATGGCAATCCGCCCGACCGTTTCCAGACGCAGGCCGCGCGCCAGGACCAAGGCCAGGCCGAGCAGGCCGCACAATGCGGCCACCAGGGCGGGCCAGCCGAAGCGGCCGTAGATCAGGCCCGGCAGGAACGAGCCGAGCGTTCCGCCCGTGTAGTAGAAGGCGATGTACAATCCGTTGACCAGACCCCGGTTGCTCTCGGACAACCGGTTGAGCAGCCCCGGCGCCAGGGAGTGCACGAGAAACATGCCCGTGCAGAACGGGAACATGGCCAGGAAGGCCGCGCCGGTCCAGGGCAGCACGAACAGGGCCGTGGCCGCGATGTGTATGGTCAGCCCCACGGTCATGGCCGTGCGCTCCCCGCCCAGGCGGCGGCTGACGCCCCGGGCCATGAGGGCCGTGGCGATGCCCATGAGGTAGCCCAGGTAGGTCGCGCCGATGCGCGCCTCGGAGATGGAGCTGTCCAGGCTGGCCAGCCGGTGGGGCAGGAAGTTGAGCACGGCCGCGTAGACGAAGAAGCAGCAGAAGATGATCGCGTACACGCGCAGGAAGGCCGGTCGGCGCAGAACCTCGGGCACGGCGGACAGGCGGATGCGCTCCATGCGCACGCGCGCGTCGGCGTCCAGGCTGAGCAGCAGGGCCAGGCAAGCCGCGAGCCCGACGCCGATGGCCACGAAGGGCGCGCGCCAGCCCATGGCCGAGGTGAGCACGCCCGCCACGAAGCGGCCCGAGAAGCCGCCGACGATGGTCGCGGCCACGTAGAAGGCCATGACGCGCTGCATGGCCTCGGGCCTGCTGTGCGTGGCCACGTAGGTCATGAGGCCCGTGAGCGCGGCCGGGATGAGCAGGCCCTGGACCACGCGCAGGCCGAGGAACGGCCACACGCTCTCGCAGGCGGCCAGGGCCAGGGTGGACAGCGCCAGGCCAAGGGTGCTGGCCATGAGCATGCGCCGGGCCGGGATGCGCTCCAGGAGCAGCCCGTAGGCCAAGGGCGCGATGCCCAGGGGCAGGAGCGTCACGGTGACGAACAGGGACGCGGTCTGGAGCCCCACGCCGAAGTGCGCCGCGAGCGCGCGCTGGATGGGCTGGGGTGCGTAGAGCGAGCAGATCACCGCCACGGCCGTGGTCAGGATGGCGATCAGTTGCACGGGGCGCATGCCGCAGGCATATACCCGAGGCCCTGGCTTGGCAAAGGTGCGCGTGGACGGACATTTCAGGGACCGAAAGGCAGCCTTCTCCGCTCACCCGTCGAAGTAGCCGCTCACCGAGCCTGAGGCGAGCAGCGCCGCCTGGCCGAAGCCGTGGCGTTCCAGGGCCTTGGTCACGGGACGCGACAAGCGCTCGGCAAGGCCTGCTTCGGCCAGGGCTACCTGGAGCACGGCACGGCCGTCGGCGTGCAGGCGCAGGCGGAACTCGCGCAGACCAAGTCCGGCCAGCTCGGCCTCGCAGGCGGCCAGGCGGCCCAGCAGCTCCGCCGTGGGCCGCAGGCCGTACTCCAGGCGGGTCAGCAGGCAGGGCCGCGCGGCCTGCTCCGGGTCGCTCAGGCCCATGGACCGCGCGAGCATGCGCAGCTCGGGCTTGGACAGGCCGACCTGGGCCATGGGGCTGATGACGCCAAGCTCGGCCAAGGCCCGGCGTCCAGGCCGGAAGGCCGAGGCGTCCGTGGCCTGGCTGCCCTCGATGATCGAGTTCAGGCCATGCCTGGCAGCATGCTCCCGCAGGGCCAGGAACATGGCCTTCTTGCAGTGATAACAGCGGGTTTTTTCATTTGCGCACACTGCCTCGTTCGTAAGCGGGTCAACATCTAGGATTTCCAGGCTTTTTCCCTGCGATCCGGCCCAGGCGCGGGCGTATGCCGTCTCGGCCGGCGGCACGTGCGGCCCGCGCACGTGCACGGCGAGGAAGTCCAGGCCCCAGGACCAGGCCAGGTGCGCGAGCATGCGCGAGTCCAGCCCGCCCGACAGGGCCAGGAGGCCCGGAGACAGGGCCGTCAACCGTTCCCTGAGCAGGGCGAATTTGGTTTCCAGCTCACCATGGCGCCTGGCCGCGTTCTCATCCTGGCTTTCAGTCCGCACGCCTGTTCCAAGCATGAAAGGAACATGCATGATTTCCCGCCGATCCGCCAGGATGAACGACTTGCGCACAGGCCGCGCACGGCCGTGTGTGCACAAGCGAGCTAATCACTTGAAATAATGATGAGGACTATTCGCGGGCAACGACGTACCGGGCGACGAGCCGCAGGCATGGAGATCCTTCTCCATGCGGAGCACGGGCAGGAGCAGCCCGCCGGACAGCACTTCCACGAACTCCTTGGCCTTCCCCCAGCCCTTGGCCCCGTAGAAGGCCACTGCCCGCTTGTTCTCGCGATAGACGTTGAGCTCCCCGCGCAAACGTCCCCGGGAGCGGATGTCCGCCTCGGCCGCGGCCAGCAGGCGCGAGCCGATGCCCAGGTTCCAGACCTCGGGCAGCACCCAAAGCATCTCGACCATGCTCCCGCGCACCGAGACGAAGCCCAGAGGCTTGCCGGGCCCGACCACGGCAAGCCGGCAGCGGGTCCAGATGGCCTCGGCCTGGCGGCGCGCCCGACCGTTCTCGACCCAGGAGCGCACGCATTCGCCGGGCAGGAACTCGGGGCAGGAGGCCAGCCAGGAGCTATTCAGTATTTCAGCCAGGATCGGGAGGTCGGCCTTGACGGCCGGGCGTATGTGCAGGTCCATGTGGGGTGGTCGGCGGGGTGGCGGTTGGAGGTTGCGCCCCAATGCCGCGACGGCCACGGCGCAAGGCCCAGGATACCTTCCTAGCAGGTCTGGCGGCAAAAGAAACAAGGACTTTCTACTTATATTCCGGGATGTAAAGAGAGTTACGCACAGGCGGAATGTTCCTTACACCGGCATGGCGCGGAGATCAATAGAGCAGTTTGACTTCGAGACGCTCGCTCCGGCGTTGACGGCGCAAGGGGATTGCCCCTACGCCCACGCGGCGGCAAGCCATGCCGACGCATGGCTTCAGACTGCTGACAAATCAGTTTTTGCGAGAGAGACCCCTTTTTGAAAAAAGGGCCTCTCTCGCGCTCTCTCCACCAAAAACTTTTGATATTATTTCAGCATATTGCCGGGTAACGCAGTTGAGAAAAGGGGTTCCAAGGGGGCCGCGCCCCCTTGGCCGCCGGAGGCAGCATAAAACAGCCTTTGCTAATGCTCCGGCACGGCCCATGAAGAAGGCGGCACCCTTGGGATGCCGCCATCGAGAAGCCATGCTCCGGAAGCCTGCTTGGGAAGCCGTCATGGACCAGGATTTCCCCTCGCGCACGCTCGGTTTTCTCCCTCCGTGGCCCTTGCCTTTCCCGCGTCAGGACTTACTTTTCAATACTTTCGACCAAAGCTGGAGAGCCTTGCGGGAGATCCGCCGCAGCCCGTTATGGGCAACCCGGAAACACGGGGTCCAGGGGCCACTATCCTGATAAGGCCCCCTGGCGGGGTGAGGTCCGGAGAGAGGCGCGGAGCCCCTCTCCGGCCGCCGGAGGCATACGCCTTAGCGCGACGGAATCTCCTCCACGCACTGGGTGAGCAGGAACTTGCCTTCCATGATCCACTGCTTGAGCGTCTCGGCTATCTCCAGGGACATGGAGTAGCTCGTCAGCGGCACCGTGGGCACGGTCTTGCCGTCGATCCTGACCTCGCCGGACTTGAGCTCGCTGAAGGGCAGGTGGGCCAGGACCTTGTTCACGCCGTTGGGATAGTCGTGGCCGTAATCCTTGACCGGCATGAGGATGTCCTCGTCGGACACGCCCGTGAGCCAGGCCATTTCCTCGTCAAGGATGGGAATGGGGATGCCCACGCCCACGGACAGGGAGCAGCCGTAGCCCAGGAAGCTCACGCCGCGCAGGTAACGGGCGTTCATGCCCTTGAGGTCGCCCTTGACCATGAGCGTGCTTGAGGGCGTCAGCGGCAGGCCGCGCTCGGTGCGCTGGGGCTTGGGGTTGTGCTGAGTGCCGCCGCCCAGGACGTAGCCGATGCCTCCGCCCAGGAAGATGCGCGTGCCCAGGCCGATGGTGCGCAAGTACGGGTCGTTGAACAGCGGCGAGAGCTCGCCGGCCGTGGCGAAGTTGCAGTTGCGCGCATCGGGCTTGAGCGGGCCCATGTACGTGTAGATGGTGCGGCTGGTCAGGTTCACGGCCGCATTGTAGTTCTGGTAGCAGTTGCGCGGGTTGACCAGCTCGGCATAGGGCAGGTCGGCCAGGGTGATGTCGCGCTCCACGAGCTTGCGCGGGTAGCAGTCCGTGCCGTAGCCCTCGGCCTTGAGGTGCACGCTCTTGCCCGCGGCCAGATCCTCGATGACGTGCCCGCCGCCGTAGTGGAAACGGCCGGGGTAGACCTTGTTGAGCGGGTCATCCTCGGTGGTCTCGGTGCAGCCGATGTAGCCGTCCACGGCCGCCAGGCCGCCGTAGGCCGGCACGTTGTTGAGCTTGATGCGGTGGGCCTTGATGACCGGGCCGCTCTGGCCGATGTTGAAGAACAGGCCCGAGGAGCACATGGGCGAAAAGGTGCCGGTGGTGACCACGTCCACCTCGCGGGCTGCCTTGGCCTTGCCCTCGCGGCGCACGATCTCGGTCATCTCGCTGGCGTTGACCACCACGGCCCGGCCCGTTTTGATGCGCTCGTTGATCTCGGCAATGGTCCTCACGGTCTGGCTCGCTTTGGCCATGATCAATACTCCCTTGCAAGCGATTATGCAGGAATGCCTTTTTAAGGGCGCTGTGGTTACAAATTCGGGCCTTTTTCCCGGACCACGCAGGGGGGTACGCGCCGCAGGGAAAACTTGGCTTAAACCGCTTTTTCAGCTATGGGAAGGGCCTTACGTGGGCAGGTGCGGGATGCGCCCGCGGGAGGCCTGCCGCGGATCGCGGGTCCCAGCCGTCCATGACCCTTGAAAGCAGTTGTTTACGCGACCTCGAACCCGTTTTCAATAATACAGGCAATAACGAGTGTCCAAGGCCTCCTTGAGGAAATACCTCGCCAAGACCTTCTCCGACCAGGAACTCAAGCGCTGGTTCGATCCCCTGGGCGTGGAGGTGTCTCCCCAGGACAGGTGCGTGCGCGTATCCTTCCCGCACGCCTTCTTCGGCGACTGGTTCGGCAGGCACGCGCGCGGCCGCTTCGAGGAAGGGGTGGCCCGCTCCCTGGGCGCCGGGTACGCGGTGCTCTACATGAACGGGAGCGGGGGCGGGCTGCCGCAGCCCCTGGCCCACAAGCCGGCCCAAGGCGTGGACTTCCCCTTCGGGCGCCAGTTCTCGCTGGACACCTTCCTGGTCAACCGCAAGAACTCCTTTCCCCTGGCTTCGGCCCGCGAAGTGGCCAGGAACGGCGCGAGCGCCTACAACCCGTTCGTCATCTGCGGCGAGGCCGGCTCGGGCAAGACCCACCTGCTGCGCGCCGTGGGCAACGAGATATGCAAGACGCGCGGCGTGGAGCGCGTCTTCCTCGGCACCGTGGAGGACCTGGCCCAGCTCTACTCCTCGCGCTTCAGGAGCGACCCGCACAAGGCCAGGGACCATCTGTGCGCCTTCGACCACCTGCTCGTGGACGACTTGCAGGCCATCAAGGCCCACCCGGAGCTGCAGCAGGAGCTCATCCTCGTTTTCAACTCCTTCCACGACCGCCGCAAGCAGATGGTTTTCGCCTGCGTGAGCCGCCTGTCGGCCTACGATTTCTTGGACCCCAAGCTCAAGTCGCGCCTGGAGTGGGGGCTCATCGTGCACCTGGAGAGTCCGGATCTGGACATTCGTGTGCGCCATATCCAGCAGCAGCTCAAGCTGCGCAAGCTCCAGCTGACCCAGGACCAGATCCTGACGCTCGCCCAGCGCTTCACGGACTTCCGCTTCCTCCAGGGCATCCTGCTCAAGCTCTTCGCCTTCAAGGAGCTCATGAATCGCGAGATACGCGAGCGCGAGTTCGAGCAGATCCTCATCCACACCGAGGACCAGTCCAAGCCGGCGCTGACGCCCGAGGCCGTGCTCAAGACCGTGTCCGACCACTACGGCCTGCCGGTCAAGGACATCCTCGGCAGCCGCCGCCACCAGAACGTGGTCCTGGCCAGGCAGGTGGCCATGTACCTGTGCCGCAAGCTCCTGGGCAGCTCCTATCCGGCCCTGGGCAGGCTCTTCGGCGGCAAGGATCACTCAACTGTTCTTTACGCCGTGAAAAAGATAAAGGAATCGCAGCGTGATGATGCGGATATGAAAAAGCTGTTGATAACTTTGCGCGAGAAATGCCTCAGCTCGGAGGATGTCTGACATGCCGGGGCCGGCGATGCTCGAACGTGCCTTTCCCATGGCTTGGCCTGTTCCTGCTTTATCCAGTTCTTACGGACTGTTGTCTGAGTTCCGCACCAAGTGACCGCCCTCTACAGCTAACAACAAGGAGACATCATGTTTGTAAGAGTGTTCCGAGATGATATCATCGAGGGCTTGCAGAAATCGGCGAGCATCATCCCGGCCAAGAC
The DNA here is from genome assembly GCA_023433925.1 of Pseudomonadota bacterium. GTDB lineage: Bacteria > Desulfobacterota > Desulfovibrionia > Desulfovibrionales > Desulfovibrionaceae > Desulfocurvibacter. The sequence continues at coordinate 25,005 of JAEYTO010000019.1, forward strand.
CGGGGCGGCATTCTTGAGGACCATCTGGCTCAAGGCCGAAGACGGGGCGCTCAAGATCATGGCCACGGACTCCAACCTGGAGTTCTGCGGCAGCTACAAGGCCGAGATCGTCGAGGAAGGCTTGGCCGGCGTCCAGGGCAGGGCCTTCTACGACCTCATGCGCAAGCTCCCCTCGGGCCAGATCGCCATCCGCACGGACGAGTCCGGCAAGAGCGCGGTCATCGAGCAGGGCAGCCGCAAGTACAAGCTGCCGGTCAACGATCCGTCCTGGTTCCAGAAGTTCTCCGACTACCCCGCCACGGGCGGCGTGTTCTGGTCCGGCGACTTCCTCCAGGAAGTCATCGAGCGCGTGGCCTTCTGCATCAGCGACGAGGACACCATGGAGGCCATCGCCTGCATGAACTTCGTGGCCAAGGACAGCGAGGCCGGCAAGGTCGTGGAAGTCTGCGGCCTCAACGGCCACCAGTTCTCCATGGTCCGCTTCGTCAATGACGATATCGCCGCGCTGCTGCCCGAGAACGGCATCCTCGTGCAGAAGAAATACATCAACGAGCTCAAGAAGTGGCTGAGCGGCGACGAGATCGAGCTGGCCATCAGCGACAAGCGCCTGTTCTGCCGCACGGGCGACCAGCGCGAGACCTTCAGCCTGCCGCTGTCCTACTACCAGTATCCGGACTACCAGGGCTTCCTGGCCAAGGTCCGCGGCAACGGCGCGTCCACCCTGAGCGTCAGCCGCACCGAGATGATGGAATCCCTGGACCGCCTCATGATCTTCAACTCCGAGACCAACCGTTGCGTGAACCTCGTGTTCGGCGGCTCGGAGCTCACGCTCTTCTCCTCGGGCCAGGACGTGGGGCAGGCCTCGGAATCCATGCCCGTGGACTTCTCCGGAGACCTGGACAAGATAGCCTTCCCCACCCGCAACCTGATCGAAATACTTGGGCATTACACATCCGACCGGGTCAACTTCACGCTCACCGGCTCCGAGGGCCCCTGCGGCATCAAGGGCGAGCAGGACACGGACTATCTGGTCATCATCATGCCCATGAAGATCGTCGAAGAGACGTACTATAAAGAGGAAAACGACTAACCCATGCCTAACGACAATCTGCTTCAGAACGGCGGCGCGGCCGTGGCCAACGGCGGCTACACCGCCGACTCCATCACGGTCCTGGAAGGCCTGGCGGCCGTGCGCAAGCGGCCGGCCATGTACATCGGCTCCACCGACGTGCGCGGCCTGCACCATCTGGTCTACGAGGTCGTGGACAACTCCATCGACGAGGCCATGGCCGGCTACTGCGACCGCATACGCATCGTGCTGCACCTGGACAACTCCGTGACCGTCACGGACAACGGCCGCGGCATCCCCGTGGACATGCACCCCAAGGAGGGCAAGCCCGCGGTCGAGGTCGTCATGACCAAGCTGCACGCCGGCGGCAAGTTCGACGCGGGCTCCTACAAGGTGTCCGGCGGCCTGCACGGCGTGGGCGTGTCCTGCGTCAACGCCCTGTCCGAGTACCTGGAGGTCATCGTCAAGCGCGACGGCAAGCGCCACCAGATGCGCTTCGAGCGCGGCGTGACCGTCAGCCCGCTCACGGTCGTCGGCGACGGCGAGACCGTCACCGGCACCACGGTGCGCTTCCGGCCCGACGAGGAGATCTTCGAGACCAATCAGTTCTCTTACGAAACGCTCTCCAAGCGCTTTCAGGAGCTGGCCTACCTGAACGACGGCCTGACCATCGATTTCAAGGACGAGCGCGAGGCCAAGGAAGAGTCTTACTGCTACCACGGCGGCATCGTGTCCTTCGTGCGCGACCTGAACGAAGGCCAGGGCGGCCTGCACGAGATCATCGACGTCTCGGGCGAGGTGGACGCGGTCATCGTCAGTCTGGCCATGCAGTACAACGCAGCCTACAAGGAGAACGTCCTCACCTTCGCCAACAACATCCGCACCAAGGAAGGCGGCACGCACCTGGTGGGCTTCAAGACCGCGCTGACCCGCGCGGTGAACAACTACATGGACAAGTCCGACCTGCCCAAGAAGCTCAAGCAGAAGGTCTCGGGCGACGACGTGCGCGAGGGCCTGACCGCCGTGGTCAGCGTCAAGCTGCCCAGCCCGCAGTTCGAGGGCCAGACCAAGACCAAGCTCGGCAACTCCGAGATCGTCGGCATCGTCTCCTCGCAGGTCTACGAGCGGCTCATGACCTACTTCGAGGAGAACCCGGGCGAAGCCAAGGCCATCATCGAGAAGATCGTGGACTCGGCCCGCGCCCGCGAGGCGGCGCGCAAGGCGCGCGATCTCGTGCGCCGCAAGGGCGCATTGTCCGACCACTCCTTGCCGGGCAAGCTCGCGGACTGCCAGTCCAAGAAGCCCGAGGAGTCCGAGCTGTTCATCGTCGAGGGCGACTCGGCCGGCGGTTCTGCCAAGCAGGGCCGCGACCCGCGCTTCCAGGCCATCCTGCCCCTGCGCGGCAAGATTTTGAACGTGGAGAAGACGCGCTTCGACAAGATGCTCGGCAACAAGGAAGTCCGGGCCATGATCACGGCCATGGGCGCGGGCATCGACGAGGATCTGGACCTGGAGAGGCTGCGCTACCACAAGATCGTCATCATGACCGACGCCGACGTGGACGGCGCGCACATTCGCACGCTCCTGCTGACCTTCTTCTTCCGCCAGTTCAAGCCGCTCATCGACCAGGGCTTCCTGTACATCGCCCAGCCGCCGCTGTTCCGCGTGCAGAAGGGCAAGAGCGAGAAATACATCGTGGACGAGCCCACCCTGCGCTCGCACCTCATCGAAACCATCGCCAATGACGTGACCCTGGTGGCCCAGAACGGCGAGGAGATCACCAAGAAGCGGCTCGTGCGTCTGCTGGAGAAGATCGCCTTCCTTGAGTCCAAGGTCCGCGAGGCGGGCGCCTACGGCTTCAGCGACGAACTGCTCATGACGCTCCTCGGCTACGGCAAGCGGCTGGAGATCGCGTCGTTCCTGGACGGCGAGCTGGAAGCCCTGCGCGAGCATCTGTCGGCCAGCCGGCACATGGTCTGGACCGAGCAGGAGCCCGAGTTGGACGAGCTGCGCACCTTCGTCATCTTCGAGAACGAGAACGGCCAGCGCACGCGCATGGGCGTCGAGTTCTTCCACTCCAAGCTCTACCGTCACGCCTACGACGCCCTGGATTCCATCCGCCAGCAGACCGGCGGCCCGGAATTCACCCTGCGCAAGAAGGACAACGAGCGGCTCGTGAAGGGCTACTTCGAGGCCCTGCGCGCGGTCATCGACGAGGCGCACAGGGAGTACAACATCCAGCGCTACAAGGGCTTGGGTGAAATGAACCCGGAGCAGCTCTGGGAAACGACCATGAACCCCGATAACCGCACCATGTTCCGGGTGTCCATCGAGGACGCCGAGGAAGCGGACAAGATCTTCTCGGACCTCATGGGCGACCAGGTCGAGCCGAGGCGGCAGTTCATCGAGAGGAACGCGCTTAGCGTGAGTGAGTTGGATATTTAAAGCTTAAACAAGTGCCTGAACTATTCGGAAACTCCTAATAGTTCAGGCAACTAAATACTTCTCAGTTATTAAGTAAGGCTTAATAACTGGTGAGTCTTAATAATAAGCGTTTTAGGCAGGCTCTCCACATAAACAACCTCACGTGCTTTCTACCTCAATGGGTTGCAGTTTCTTCCAGAAAATAAGGAGCCAAGCATGCCAAATTCACGCATACGGAATGATGCGCGAATCTCAATTAATAAACTTGGTGAATACCTTGTAGCCAAGCCTAGCCGCAGACAAACAATAATCCGAGATCAAAAGAGACCGAAGGATTTTGTTGTTGCGCGGTATACTGATGCAGAGAGAGCCATCCAGGATTATATAACAGATGGTTCACCAGACACTGTCCAACTTAAAAGAGCAATTAGGTCTTTGAAGCTCTCCGAGTGTGAGACAAAATGGCAGCAGGATACTGCCGATTTATGTGCCAAAGCGCTTTTTGCCTTTATGAGTATAGCAGATGAAGTGTCTACAAATGGGTTCACGCCTATAAAGGGAGACGATAGCCCAGAAAAAATGTTGATTTCAGACGTAAAAATAAGTGTAAGGCCAGAAATACTCCTAAGAGATCAAGATGATCTTAGCGTTGTAGGTGGTATTAAGCTTTATATAGTTAAGAACAATCCACTTACGGACGAAGCTGGGTCTTTCGTCAGCACCTTGTTATACCGATATATTGCCGAGGTGATTTCATCAGAAGCAGCAGTTCATAACAAAAACTGTTTCGTAGTTGATGTATTTGCTGGAAAAGTCTTTCAGGCTCCAAATACATATAAACGAAACATGAATAATATCGCTGCCGCTTGTGCAGAAATATCTGCTCGTTGGAGATCTTTATAGGTGTTATCAAGGAAGCTGGAGGACCTTTTTCAAGAGGTTTTTCGGTTCTAGACCATGGAGAGTAAATGACCACCAACAGCACAGTCAGCATCAAATCCGAGATCGAGAAATCGTACCTGGAGTACTCCCTCTCGGTCATCGTGGGCCGCGCCATCCCCGACGTGCGCGACGGCCTCAAGCCCGTGCACAGGCGCATCCTCTACGCCATGCACGACCTCGGCAACTACTATAACCGGGCCTACAAGAAGTCCGCCCGCGTGGTCGGCGACGTCATCGGCAAGTACCACCCGCACGGCGACCAGTCGGTCTACGACGCCCTGGTGCGCATGGCCCAGGACTTCTCCATGCGCGACGCTCTCGTGGACGGCCAGGGCAACTTCGGCTCCATCGACGGCGACGCCGCAGCCGCCATGCGTTACACCGAGGTGCGCATGTCGCGCCTGGCCTCGGAGTTTTTGGGCGACATCGAGAAGGAAACCGTCGATTTCCGGCCCAACTACGACAACTCCTTGCAGGAGCCGGTGGTCCTGCCCACCAAGGTGCCCAACCTCCTGCTCAACGGCACGAGCGGCATCGCGGTCGGCATGGCCACGAACATCCCGCCGCACAACCTGGGCGAGCTCATGGACGCCACGCTGCACCTGCTGGACAACCAGGACTGCACCCCGCGCGACCTGACGGCCTTTGTCAAGGGTCCGGACTTCCCCACGGCCGCCTCGTGCTACGGCGGCAAGGGCCTCCTGGAGGCCTACGAGACCGGCCGCGGCTCCGTGCGCATCCGCGGCACGGTGAACGTGGAGGAGAAGAAGACCGGCAAGCAGTCCATCGTCATCACCGAGATTCCCTTCGCGCTCAACAAGTCGAGCCTGGTGGAGAAGATCGCCGCGCTCATCAACGACAAGCGCATCGAGGGCGTGTCGGACCTGCGCGACGAGTCGGACCGCAAGGGCATCCGCATCGTCCTCGACCTGAAGAAGGGGGCGATTCCGGACATCATCATCAACATGCTCTACAAGTTCACGCCGCTGGAGACCGGCTTCGGCATCAACATGATGGCCGTGGTCGGGTCCAGGCCCATGCTGCTCAACCTTAAGCAGATCCTGGACTACTTCCTGCAGCACAGGCGCGAGGTCATCCTGCGGCGCACGCGCTTCGACCTGGACAAGGCCGAGAAGCGCGCGCACATCCTGGAGGGCCTGCTCATCGCCCTGGACCACATCGACGAGGTGGTCAAGCTCATCCGCTCCTCGGCCACGGCCCAGGACGCCAAGGCCGGGCTCATGGAGCGCTTCGGCCTGTCCGACGTGCAGTCCCAGGCCATCCTGGACATGCGCCTGCAGCGCCTAGTCAACCTGGAGCAGGAGAAGCTGCGCGACGAGTACAAGGAGCTGCTCAAGAGGATCGAGTACCTCAAGTCCATCCTGACCAACGAGGAGGTGCTCAAGGGCGTCATCCGCGAGGAGCTGCGCGAGATCCGCAAGACCTTCGCCACCCCGCGCAAGACGGTCATCCTGGAGCAGGATCTGGACAACATCGACATCGAGGACCTCATCGCCGACGAGGAAGTCGTGCTGACGCTGTCGCGCCGCGGCTACATCAAGCGCACGCCCCTGGACAACTACCAGCAGCAGAAACGCGGCGGCAAGGGCATCTCGGGCGTGCAGACCGGCGATGACGATCTCGTGCACACCTTCTGCACCACGAGCAACCACCAGTTCCTGCTCCTGTTCACCAACCGAGGCCGCATGCACCAGCTCAAGGTCCACCAGGTGCCCGAGGGCGGCCGCTACGCCAAGGGCTCGCATATCGCCAACCTGCTGCCCCTGGACAAGGACGAGCACGTGGCCACGGCCCTGACGGTGCGCGAGTTCGCCGAGGACAACCACTTCCTGTTCGTGACCAGGAAGGGCATGATCAAGAAGACGAGCGCGTCGCTGTACGCCAACGTGCGCTCCTCGGGCATTCGGGCCGTGAACCTGCGCGAGGACGACGAGCTGATCATGGTCCGCGAGATCAACTCCCAGGACGAGATCATCCTCGTCACGGCCGAGGGCACGTCCATCCGCTTCACCTCGGCCGAGATCCGGCCCATCGGCCGCGGCGCCACGGGCGTCAAGGGCATCGCCCTGCGCGGCGGCGACGAGGTCGTGGCGGGCGTGGTCGTGCGGCCCGACGAGGAGGCCGTGGACGCCTCGGGCGAGGACAAGCGGCTCGTGCTGACCATCTCGGAGAAGGGCTACGGCAAGCGCACGCCCGTGAACCAGTACCGGGTCCAATCGCGCGGCGGCAAGGGCATCATCAACATGAAGGTCACGCCCAAGACGGGCCGTGTGGTCGGCGCGGTGGTCACCTACGACGCCGGCGAGGAGTTCATCCTGCTCACCTCGGGCAACAAGGTCATCCGCCTGAGCTCTGCGGATATCAGCGTCATCGGCAGGGCCACCCAGGGCGTGCGGCTGGTGCGCATGGAGGACGACGCGCGCGTCGTGGCCTTCGATCTCATCAAGGAAACCGTTTGCGAAATCGAGTAACCGCGGGAGGACGGACCTTCCCGGAGAATGGTGCAATGCCCAAAGCGCTCAAGCGCATCGTGATCGTATCGGCGTTGAGCCTGGCCATGCTGGCGGGCTGCGGTGAAGACAAGGCAAGCCTCCCCTCCGAGCTGGAGAAGGCCAGGAGCGCCTACAGCCAGGGCCTGTACCTGGAGGCCGAGGCCGAGTACGAGCGCTTCCTTCAGGAGCACGCGCAGCATTCGGCTCGCTGGGAGGCCTGGAGCCGGCTCCTGGACATCACCTTCTCGGTGAAGAACGACTCGGACAAGGGCCTCATACTCCTGGAGGCCATGCTCCTGGAGTATGGCCACGACCAGGAGAAATCCGCCATCGTGCTGCAGCAGATCGGCGACCTGTATGCCGACCAGAAGCAGTGGGACAAGGCCGTGGAGAAGTGGGCCAAGGGCCGGCGGCTGGCGGGTCAGGAGCCGGCCAGGCAGTGGCCCTTCTCCCTGCGCATGGCCAGGGCCTACCGGGCCATGGGCCACTACGACATGTCCCGGGAGACCCTGGCGCGCTGCCTCAAGGACGCGCCCGATACCAAGTCCATGGCCATCGGCAAGTACGACATGGCCATGACCTATACCTTCCTGGAGAACTGGGACAAGGCCCGCAAGCTCCTGGAGGAGGTCACGGCCAGCGGCGAGCTGTCTCCCGAGGACCAGGCCGTGGCCATCTTCCTGCTGGCCGACGTGCACATACATGACGGCGATCTGGAGAAGGCCAAGGACCTCCTGGAGTCCGTGACCGGCACCCATCCCAATCCGCTGGCCGTGGATATCAGGATCGACTACCTGGACAGGGAGATAGAGGCCCGCAAGGGCCGGCCCAAGCCGGTCATCGAGATGAACCCGGAGGACACCGGCGCACAGGCGACATGACGAGCCGTGTGGCCGAAAAATCAAGAAGCCCCTTGTCCGGATGGACAAGGGGCTTCTTATTCGTGATGCGCAGGTCAGATGCGCTCAGGACGCCGGCTCGGCTTCCGTCTCCAGGTCGCCATTGAGACGGGCCCGCGGCCTCTCCCGTCTCTCCATGACCTTGCGCATCACCGCGTCGAACTCCTCGATGTCGATGGGCTTGGCGACATAGTCGTCCATGCCCGCCTTCAGAAGCAGTTCTCTGTCGCCCTGCAGGGCGCTGGCCGTGACGGCGATGAGCGGGATGTCCGGGTCCACGCCCGCTGGGGGCTCGCGTCGTATGATCCGCGCGACCTCGGGACCATCGAGCTTGGGCATCCGCCAGTCCAGGAGCACGAGGTCGAAGCGCTCTTTCTGGAGGATGTCCAGGGCTTCCTGGCCGTCCCTGGCCCTGGTGACGCCATGGCCTTTCTTCTTGAGCAGCTCCTGGCAGAAGAGGGCGTTGATGTCGTTGTCCTCGGCCAGCAGGATCTTCAGGGGCCGCAATGCGCTCCTGACGACGGCCCGCGCGGGCTCGGGGGCGGCCTCGACCCCGCAGGGCTCGAAGCAGGCCGTGAAGGAGAACGTGCTGCCCTTGCCGACCTCGCTACGGACCCATATCCGGCCGCCCATCATGCGCACCAGCTCCTTGGAGATGGTCAGCCCGAGCCCTGTCCCCCCCTGCTCCGGCTCCGGCGCGTGGCGCACCTGGGTGAAGCTCTCGAAGATCGCGTCGAGCCTGTCCTCCGGAATCCCGCCGCCGCTGTCGCGCACTTCGAAGAGCAGGCAGAGCTGGTCCGCGACGGCTGCGCCCTCGTCCGCCAAGGACACCGAGACGGCGATCCCGCCGCGCCTGGTGAACTTGATGGCGTTGCCCACGAGATTCGTCAGCACCTGCCGCAGCCGGCCGGGATCGCCGGACAGGGCCGGCGGGACCGCGGGATCGACCGAGACGGAGAAGGCCAGTCCCCTCGCCGCGGCGGAAAGCTCCAGGGGCCTGAGCGTGGCGTCGAGGCTGGCCCGGAGTTCGAATCGGACGCGCTGCAACTCCAGCTTGCCCGCCTCGATCTTGGACAGGTCGAGGATGTCGTTGATGATGGCGAGCAGGCTGTCCCCGGACTGCTTCACGAACTCCAGGCACTCGCGGATCTTGGGCTCGCCGCTCATCTCGTATGCCAGCCGGCTCATGCCCAGCATCCCGTTCATGGGCGTGCGAAGCTCGTGGCTCATGTTGGCCAGGAACTCGCTCTTGGCCCTGCTGGCCCGCTCGGCCTGCTCCTTGGCCAGCCGCAGGTCCTCCTCTCGCCTTGTCAACTCCCGGAAGATGGTGTCCCAGGGCCTGCGCAGGCTGGTCACCACCAGGGCCTTGTAGAAGAAGTAGTACGAGCCGATCTTGAGCAGGTGGCCGACGGCATTGAGGATGCCGTACACGTCCACATACAGGGTGAAGGCCAGGTCCGCGCCGACGGACAGGAAGATGGAGACCTGAAGGCTCCGGTACACGTCGGCCTGGAATTCTTGGCGTTTGCGGTGGAGGAAGACCGCCGCCGCGAGGAGCAGGAGGCAGATGGCGTACTCGCTGAGGACCTTGAAGCGGGTCAGGCCGACGCCGTCGACATAGCTCTCGGGGAGCCAGCCCATGAACAGGGCGGAGACGAGGGCGGCCGTGAGCGCGAGATAGAGCCCAAAGACCTTGTCGGCATTGAGCGGCCTGCTGAGGAAGGCCGGGGCGATGAGCAGGGAGGCCGCCAGTATGTAGCGGGAGATGATCCAGAGGGAGGTGGCGAGGTTCGGGCCGTGCTCCGGGAATACGCCCATGCCCTTGTAGGCCAGGGTGTGCAGGATATCGAGGCCGGCTATGAAGAAGAAGGCGATGCCCACGAAGGTCACGTACTGGTTGTGGGCGATGGCCCTGGCGTTCCAGGCGATGAAGAAGATGCCAAGCGCCACGGCCACGCTGAACATCTCCACGATCCCGTGGAACAGGAGGTAGTCGTGCGCCTTGGCCAGGTGGAGTCCGGCCAGGGCCGCCAGAGCAACAGCCAGCCCGGGAAGCCTGTCGAGAAATGCGCGCGCGGCGCGCGGCGTCTTGTCCGACATTTCAGCTCTCATATGCTGGTTGTCCGAACGGCCCACCGGTGGGCAAGGGCCGCCGGCAGCCCTCCAAAACCGAGAAACATGTTTTGATAGGTGAATGAATAGGCGTCCAAGGCGTCAAGGACAAGATGCGCGAGGCCAAAAAGGCGAGCCCCCGGGCTCAAGCGCAGCCATGCCGGCACCTTGGCCTGAAAGAAAACTGGCCCGCCGTAGCCTCTTGCGGCCCATGCCGGCCGGGATGCGGCATCAGCTCTGGCAGCTTGGGTCGCGGAACACGTTCGTGTTCGGGTCCTGGCCCGTGGACTCCAGCACGCTGCGCCAGTAGTCCGAGCGCACGTTGAGCCGCTTGCGCTTGTCGGTGACGAGCTCCATGGGCAGGTGCACGTAGCGGTCCTGCATGCGGCTGACGACCATGCCGGTCTTGCCGGCCATGGCCGCGTGCACGGAGTGCTGGCCAAGGAAGCCGCAGTAGACGCGGTCGTTGGAGTTGGCCGGCACCGAGCGGATGATGTAGCTCGGGTCGATGTACTTGATGCTGATGGGCATCCCGCGCGCGGCGAAGTACCGCTTCATGTGCGTGATGAGCACGTCGCTGATGTCGCCGAGCTTCACGTTGCCCGAGGCGTCCTTGGCCCCGCTCTGGCCCGTGATGTCCTGGCCCGCGCCCTCGGCGGCCACGATGACCGCGTGCTGGCGGGATTGGAGGCGCCTCTCCAGGGCCGGGAGCAGGCCGTGCTCGCCTTCGAGCGCGAAGCGCTGCTCGGGCACGAGCACGAAGTTGACCTCCTTGAGGGCCAGGGTGGCCTGGGCGGCGATGAAGCCGGCCTCGCGGCCCATGAGCTTGACCAGGCCGATTCCGTTGAAGGCGCCCAGGGCCTCGGTGTGCGCGCAGTCGATGGCTTCGGTGGCCTTTTCCACGGCCGTGTCGAAGCCGAAGGACTTGGAGACGAAGTTGATGTCGTTGTCGATGGTCTTGGGGATGCCGATGACGCCGATCCTGCGGCCGCGCGAGGCGACCTCCTTCTGGATGGCCTGGGCCGCGCGCATGGTTCCGTCGCCGCCGATGACGAACAGGATGTTCACGTTCATGCGCTCCAGGGCGTCCACGATCTCGTCCATGGGCTGCGGGCCGCGCGAGGAGCCCAGAATGGTGCCGCCGAATTGATGGATGTCGGCCACGCTGCGCGGCGTGAGCTCCATGACGTCGTGGTGGAACTTGGGGATGAAGCCTTGCAGGCCGTAGCGGATGCCCACGCAGGAGGCGATGTTGTAGTTGTGGAAGGCCTCCATGACGATGGAGCGGATGACGTCGTTGATGCCGGGACACAGGCCGCCGCAGGTCACGATGGCGCACTTGACCTTGGAGGGGTCGAAATAGATCTTCTGGCGCGGCCCGGCCATCTGGAAGTCGCAATATACGAGCTCGTCCGTGGGCTCGGGCAGGTCCTCCTCGGGCACGTTCATGCGCAGGATGGTGGAATCCGAGATGAAGCGGCAGTATGGCAGCGGGTTGTCCACCTTGCATTCGCCAAGGGATTGAATGGCGAGCGTGTTCCAGGCCGGGGACGGCGTATTCATGGCCACTCCTTCGGTGGGTGCTGGTGCGTTTGCTTGAGATGACGATGGGAGCGCAAGGCTCGTACGTCCTGCATATGTCAAAACCAGGTTCAGGTAAACCGGCCCCAGGCTAGCGAGGCCCGCCCCGCATCCTCGTCAGGGCTGCCTCCAGGCGCCGGCCCTCCTCCAGGATGACCTGGGCGTACTCGCCTTCGCGCGAGGCGGGATTGACCGTCTCCATGAGCTTGCGCGCGAAGCCGGCCACGGCCATGAGCGGGTTGCGCACCTCGTGGGCCACGGCCTCCAGGACATCGTCGGACTCCTGCCCCGGCTTCAGGCTCTCGAAGGCCGGCAGGCCTGGCCGGGCCTGCCGGCTGGACAACCCGGCCATGGACCGTCCGGCCTTGCGCAGAAGGTCGCGCAACCCGTGCTGCAGGTCCACGTCCGCCACCAGGGTCTCGGTCTGGCGCGCAAGCTCGCTCACGGCGGCGAGCAGAATGTCGCCCAGCTCGTCGGCGCTGGCGTCGAAGCGCGCCCTGCCCTGCTCGAAAAGCGCGAGCACGTCCTGGAAGCCCGAGAAGAGCAGGCGCGTGAACAGGTCGGCCAGCTCGCAGCAGGAGCGCAGGGCCACGGCGTTCGGCCCGGCCTCCTCGGCGCAGACCAGGCAGGCGGTGGCGTGCCGCGGAAAGCCCCAATGGCGCAGGGCCGAGGCGGCGAGCTGCAAGTGGTCCACGCCGGCGTGCAGCCGCTCGCGGCGCAGGCATTCGTCCAAGGAGGCCAAGTCCAGAGGGCAGGCCCCGCCGTAGGCCTGGCCAAGGAGTGGCCGCCACAGGAGCATGCCCACGCCCCAGGTGAAGCCGAGCACGAAAGCCTCCTCCCTGGAGATGCAGCGCAGGTAGTCCTCCAGGACCTCGGCCGTCACGGCCCGGCACAGGGCCCGCTCGATGTATCCGTTCCGGTCGGCCACGGAGGGCGTGAGCGGGAGCAGATCCTGGCCCAGGGTGATGGTCAGGGCGACCTTGGCGCTGAAGCGGAAGCCCATCCTGGCTATGGCCTGGCGCGGGGTAGAGGCCTTGAACAGGGCCTGAAAGTACTTGCGGTTGGAGATGCCGACGGTCAGCTCGCTCAAGCCCGCATCGGTGGCAAGGATAGCTTCCAGCTCGCGCGCCGTGGCGCCTTCCCTCCAGAACAGGGCGATGAGCTCGCGGGTCGCGGGTCTGACGGCCGGCACCCCCAGGCCCTGCTCCACGCGCTTGAGGAACTCGACGGGATCGTGCTTGGCGAGGCTGGCTGGCGGCTGGTCCATGGCTGGGCTCCTGGATCGGTGAGCGGACTGGAAGCAGCCTAGCACATCCCGCCCGCCATTGCACGAGCCGGCCATGAATGACCGGGCGCTCCGCCCGCCGCGCCCGGCCCATGGACATCGCGCGAATCCCGCCAAGAGCATTTTGCTTTTGAAAATGCTCTGCAAGCCATGCGCCGGCATGGCTTGCCGCCGCGTAGGCGACGGCGCAATTCACTTGCGCCGTCAACGCCGGAGCGAGCGTCTCAAAGTCAAACTGCTCAAGGAAGCCTATCACGGCGGGAACCCTTGGCCCCATTCCATTCGCGAACGACTCATGAGCCCAACGCGAAGCTGCCGCTCCGGGGATGCTCCGGAGCGGCAGCTTGGAAAACACGGGGTCCAGGGGCCCTCGGCCCCTGGCAGGGTGAGGTCTGGAGAGGGACGGCGTCCCTCTCCAGCTCCTGGCTAGATGACCTTGTTCAGGGCGTACTCGATGATGCCCTGGGCGCCGGCCTCGCGCAGCGGCGGGATGAGGTCGCGCACCACGGACTCCTCGACCACGATCTCCACCGAGAGCCAGTCGGACTTGTGGAGGTGGGCCACGGTAGGCGAGTTGAGCGCGGGCAGAAGGCTCATGACCCGCTCGACCTTGTCCTGGGGCACGTTCATCTTCAGGCCCACGAGGCGCTCGGCGCGCAGGGCGCCCTGGAGGAGCATGTCGATCTGCTCGATCTTGCGGCGCTTCCAGGGATCGGCCCAGGCGGCCTTGTTGGCGATGATCTGCGTGTTCGAGTGCATGAGGTCGGCGATGATGCGCAGGCCGTGGGCCTTGATGGTCGTGCCGGTCTCGGTGACCTCGACGATGGCGTCGCACAGGCCCTCGACGGCCTTGGCCTCGGTGGCGCCCCAGGAGAACTCGACCTCCACGGGGATGCCGGCCTCCTCGAAATAGCGTCTGGTGAAGCCCACCAGCTCCGTGGAGATCTTCTTGCCGGCCAGGTCCTCGGGCCGCTTGTAGGGCGAGTCGCCCTTGACGGCGAGCACCCAGCGCACGGGCCGGTCCGAGGCCTTGGAATAGACCAGGTCCGAGACCACGTGCACGTCGGAGCGGTTCTCCATGATCCAGTCCTTGCCGGTCAGGCCCACGTCGAAGGTGCCGGCCTCCACGTAGCGGGCCATTTCCTGGGCGCGGCACAGGGAGCAGGAGATGTCGGGATCGTTGATGGCCGGGAAGTAGTTGCGGTGGTGCTCGCGGATTTTCCAGCCTGCCCTGGCGAAGAGCTTGAAGGTGGCCTCCTGGAGGGAGCCCTTGGGAACGCCGAGCTTGAGGACCTTGTCGTTGCCGTTAAGGGGGGGCATCAGCGGTAGACCTCCTTGGGATCGAAGACCTTGGGCGAGCACTCGCGCACCTGGCCGTCCTTGAGTTCGCGGAAGAAGCAGCTCCGATTGCCCTTGTGGCAGGCCGCGCCGCCCACCTGCTCGATGAGCAGGAGCACGGTGTCGGCGTCGCAGTCCAGGCGGATGGATTTGACCTTCTGCACGTGGCCCGAGGTGCCGCCCTTGTGCCACAGCTCCCGGCGGCTGCGGCTCCAGTAATGGGCCTCGCCCGTGGCGAGCGTGGCCTCCCAGGCCTGCTCGTTCATGTAGGCCAGCATGAGCACCTCGCCGGTCTCGGCGTCCTGGGCGATGGCCGGGATGAGTTCCATTTTCTTGAAATCAGGCTCGAGCATGATGAATCCTGAGCGGGATTGTCGTGGACCCGATGCGGGCGGTCAAAAAACCGGTCGCGGGGCGTGAGGTGACAGATCAGGCGGACGTGAACCGCAATCGGCGAAGCTAGCAAGTTCCACTGGGATTCGCAAGATAAACGGGCAGAACCATCAATCCCGGAAGGGGTTACTTCAAAGATAAGGGCCAAAAGCTGAAGCAAGAACATAAGACTGAATGCCTGCTACATGCCAGCTAGCTTGGCGAGCCTTGGCTCACGCTCATCCGCCACGGGGTCGGCCAAAAGGGCTTCCATCGGCTTGGCGCGCCAAATTAGGAAGTGCCCTTGCGTTTATGACTGCCACATCCTTGCAGGCATCGCGAACTCGAATATCGGACTTCACGGCCTGGACTCTCCTGCGGGTCAAGCCGTCTCCCGCCTCTCCGTCACGAGCTGGCCGCAGGCGGCCTTGATGTCCTGGCCCTTGGACTTGCGCAGCATGGCCACGTAGCCCTTGTCGCGCAGAACCTGTTGGAAGGCCTCGATGGCCTCCATGGTCGGTGGCGCGAAGGGCGAGTCCTTGGCCGGGTTGCAGGCGATGAGGTTGACCTTGGCGCGCACGTGGGACAGCAGGCGCACCAGCTCGCGGGCCTGCTGGACCGAGTCGTTGACCCCGCCGATCATGATGTACTCGAAGGTCGTGCGCTCCTGGGGCCGCAAGGGCAGCTTCCTGATCTCCTCCATGAGCGCCGGGAGCGGGTGCATGCGCGCGGCCCTGGGCATGATCCGCTCGCGCAGCTCCTGGGCCGGCGCGTGCAGGGACACGGCCAGCCGGGCCAGTCCGGTCTCCACGAGCTCGGTCATCCTGCCGGGCACGCCGGCCGTGGACACGGTCATGCGCCGCGCGGAGATGCCGAAGGCCTTGTCGTCGCCCAGGGTGCGCAGGCTCCTGACGAGCGTGCCGTAGTTCATGAGCGGCTCGCCCATGCCCATGAACACGAGGTTGCGCAGGGTGCGGCTTCCGTTGTCCTCGGCGTTCCTGCGCTCCAGCCACTCGCGGCCCAGGAGCACCTGGCCGCAGATCTCGGAGTGCGTCAGGTTGCGCGCCAGACCCATGGTCCCGGTGGAGCAGAAGGCGCAGCCCATGGCGCAGCCCACCTGCGTGGACAGGCACTGCGTGTAGTGCGTCCTGGACGGCAGGAGCACGGTCTCGATGAGCGCGCCGTCGGCCAGGCGGATGAGGAACTTGGCCGTGCCGTCCTCGCTCTCGCGCACGGTGTCGATGGCCGGCGGGCGGATTTCGGCCCGTTCGGCGAGCTTGGCCCGCAAGGCCTTGGACACGTTGCTCATCTGCCCGAATTCGCGGGCGCCCTTCTGCCACAGCCATTGCCAGACCTGATCGGCCCGGAAGCGAGGCTCGCCCAGTTCGGCCATGAGCGCGCGCAGCTCGTCCAGGGACAGGTCCAGCAGGTTGGTCTTGGTTTCCATGGCCAGCCTGTACGTGAAAACGGCTTGGCGCGGAAGGGGAACCATGCTTCGGGCCTTAGCGCGCAAGCGCGTGCGCGATGCGGAGGCGGCCCTGGAATTCAGGTCGGGAGCCGCTTGGAGCGCTCCCGGCCATTGCGCGATCCAGGGCATATCGGGTTTGGCCCGCCTTGTGCTTTAAGCTTTGGCAAAACCGGCCTTGCGCAAAGCTCAAGGCCCTCGGAGACGCTGCCGGCTTGCCGAAAAGGCCTAGGCAATACAAGAGGAGCGACATTGGTTGAATAATCAGTCGAATTATATTATCAACCAATCAGACTGACCGCTCTCTCACGGAAACAGGAGCCATTCGGCGCTCGCGGATTTCATGATGGACGAGAAGATGAACGAGAAGCTGCTGCTCATAGATGATGAGGAAGGCATCCGCAGGATGCTCGGCCTTTCCCTCGCGGACCTGGGCTACGAGGTGCATCTGGCGGCCAATGGCCCCGAGGGCCTGGAGCTCTTCGCCGGGCTTGCCCCGGACATCGTGCTCCTGGACATCAAGATGCCCGGCATGGACGGCATCGAGGTCCTGCGGCGCATTAAGTCCGACCCCGAGCGCGGCGGCGACGCCGAGGTCGTCATGATCTCTGGCCACGGCGACCTGGACCTGGCCATCCAGAGCCTGCAACTCGACGCCGTGGACTTCGTGACCAAGCCCATCCGCGACGAGATACTCCAGATCGCCCTCAAGCGCGCCCGCGACAAGCTGGCCATGCGCCGCGAGCTGCGCGCCCATACCGAGAACCTCGAACGGCTCGTGGAGGAGAAGTCCGCGCGCGTGGTGGAGCTTGAGCGGCAGGTGGCCGTGGGCCGCGTGGTGGAGGGCTTGACCGAGGCCATGAGCGCCCTGGCCGGCGACCTCGGCGCGGGCGGCGACGGCCAGGCCGCCGGACCCTTCAGCGAGATCCCGTGCTTCGTCTCGGTGCACAACCGCTACCTGGAGCTTGTGGCCACCAACCGGCTCTACCGCGAGCGCCTGGGCGACATGGTGGGCAGAAACAGCTGGGAAGCCTACTCCGGCCGCCAGGGCCGGGGCAACGGCTGTCCGGTCTGGCTGACCATCGAGACGGGCAAGGGCCAGCGCAGCCGCGAGCTCATGCTCGGCCGGGACGGTCAGGAAATTCCGGTCATCGTGCACACCGCGCCCATTCCCGGCCCTGACGGCCAGGTGGAGTTCGTGCTCGAATTCTCCGTGGACGTGACCGAGATGCGCCGCCTGCAAGACGATCTGCGCGCCACGCAGCAGAAGTACCAGGAGATCTTCGACGCCTCGCCGGCCTTCATCTCCGTGCACGGCCTGGATTTCCGCATCCGCGAGGCCAACCGCATGTTCCGCGAGCACTTCGGCGCGGGCGTGGGCGAGCGCTGCTTCGAGGCCTACAAGCACCGCGACCGGCCCTGCACCGAGTGCCTCGTGCACCGCACGGTCAAGGAAGGCCACACCGTGGAGACCGAGACCGTGGTCACGGACAAGGAAGGCCGGCCCATCAACGTGCTCATCCGCACCTCGCCCATCCGCGACGAGCAGGGCGAGATCGTCGAGGTCATGGAGATGGCCACGGACATCACCCAGCTCCGCCAGCTCCAGGACCACCTGTCCAACCTGGGGCTCATGCTCGGCTCCATGTCCCACGGCGTGAAGGGGCTGCTCACGGCCCTGGACGGCGGCGTGTACAAGGTTGATCGTGGTCTTAAGGCCGGCGACGCGGCCAAGGTGGACGAGGGCTGGGCCATCGTGACCTCCATGGTCGGGCGCATGAAGAAGCTCGTGCTCGACATCCTCTACTACGCCAAGTCGCGCCACCTGGACCCCGAGTCCGTGGAGGTGGCGGCCTTCGCGCGCTCCCTGGCCGAGATCGCCGCGCCCAAGGCCGAACGCCAGGACCTGGGCTTCGCGCTCGACCTCGGGCCGGACCTGGGCGCCTTCGAGATCGACGAGGTGGCCCTGTCCTCGGCCATGGTCAACTTCCTGGAGAACGCCTCGGACGCCTGCGCGGCGGACTCTTCCAAGCCGGTCCGCTCCGTGACGCTGCGCGTCAGGGCCGACAAGGACATGGTCTACTTCGAGGTCGCGGACAACGGCATCGGCATGGACCGCGAGACACGCGAGAAGATGTTCACCCTGTTCTTCTCCTCCAAGGGCGCCAAGGGCACGGGCATCGGCACGTACATCTCGGGCCGGATCATCGCCGAGCACGGCGGCCGGGTGCGCGTGGAGTCGGTCCGGGGCCGGGGCACGACGATCCATGTGGCCGTGCCGCGCTTCAGGCCCGATCCGGCCAGCGCCGCCAGCCATGAGCAGGCCGCCTGCCGGCCCGTGGGCGAGGCCGTCCCATGAGCCGCCGCGACGTTCCGGCCGGCATGACCGCGCCAGGCGCGGCCGGCCCCGGACAACCGCCCATGGAGCACGCCGCTCCGAGCGCCGCGCCAGCCCTGGGGGGCCTGCGCCAGGAGGAGCTGTACCGCAACATCTTCGAGGGCGTGCCCTGCCTCGTGGCCGTGCTCGACCGCGACTTCCGGCTCGTGAGCTGGAACAGGACCTTCTCGGAGCATCTCGATGCGCGGCCCGGCGAGTGCTGCTACCAGGTTTTCTGGGGCAGGGACCACAAGTGCGCCCACTGCCCGGTGGAGAAGACCTTCGCCGACGGCCGCTTCCACACGAGCGAGGAGATCGGCCTCTACAAGGACGGCTCGCGGGCGCACTGGATCGTGACCACGGCGCCCGTGACCGACGCGAGCGGCGAGATCGTGGGGGCCATCAAGATGTGCCTGGACATCACCTCGCGCAAGGAGCTGGAGGAGGAGCTGCGGCGCTCCGAGGAGAAGTACCACGCCATCTTCTCCAACTTCCCCTATTCCGTCTTCCTGCTGGACACCGAGAGCCTGGCCGTCATCGACTGCAACGCCAGGGCCACGGCCGTCTACGGCTACAGCCGCGAGGAGCTGGCCGGCACGAGCTTTCTTGACCTGTTCCGCGACGAGGACAAGGCGGCCATGGCCGGCGTGCTGGCGCGCTCCGGGAGCATCCACCAGGCCCGTCACGCCCGCAAGAACGGCCAGGCCTTCTACGTGACCATCCGCGTGTCGCGTTGCGAGTATCCGGGGCGCAAGGTGCTCCTGGTGACCACGAGCGACATCACCAAGCGCCTGGAGACCGAGCAGCAGCTCATCCAGGCCAGCAAGATGGCCACCCTGGGCGAGATGGCCACGGGCATGGCCCATGAGCTCAACCAGCCGCTCACGGTCATCCAGACCGGCCTGGACCTCATCCTGCGCAAGCTCGACCAGGGCGCGCCCCTGGAGGGCAAGGTCCTGGCCGAAGTGGTCGGGCTCATGGCCGCGCACGTGGACCGCGCCGCGAACACCATCGGCCACATGCGCGAGTTCGGCCGCAAGTCGGACCTGCGCCGCGAGCCCGTGCAGGTGGCCGAGGTGCTGCGCCGGGCCTTCGACATCTTCCGCCAGCAGTTCGCCTTGCGCGGCATCGGCGTGGCCTTCGAGCCGCAAGACGGCCTGCCCGACATCCTGGCCGACCGCAACCGGCTGGAGCAGGTCTTCATCAACATCCTCATCAACGCCCGCGACGCCGTGGAGGCGCGCTGCGAGCAGGAGCCCGAGGCCCGCGCCGACAAGCGCATCACCCTGTCCGCGGACGCGCAAGGCGGCCAGGTGCTCGTGCGCATCCGCGACACGGGCGCGGGCGTGCCCCCGGCCCTGCGCGAGAAGATCTTCGAGCCCTTTTTCACCACCAAGCAGGTCGGCAAGGGCACGGGCCTCGGCCTGTCCATCACCTACGGCATCGTCAAGGACCACGGCGGGAGCGTGGAGGTGGAGCCGGTGGACGGCCCCGGCGCGTGCTTTCTCCTGCGCTTCCCGGCCATCATTCCCGAAACAGCGAGGACCGCCCCGGCCGGGGCGGCTTGAGCCCATACACGGACCCGGAACGCATGGCCAAACCAGAACCGCAAGCGAGGTGCATCATGGCGACCAACAACAGGAAGATCCTCATCGTTGACGACGACGCGACCGTTTCCGGCTACCTGTCCGACATCCTCTCCGACGCCGGCTACAAGACCGTCACGGCCGGCGACGGCGACAGGGCCATGCAGGCCCTGGAGAAGGAGAACCCGGACCTCATCACCCTGGATATCGAGATGCCCGGCGTGTCCGGCCCCATGTTCAGCCGGAAGCTGACCAGGAAGGGCAGCGACAAGGCCATTCCCATCATCGTCATCACCGGCCATCCCGGCCTCAAGTACACCATTCCCAACGCCGTGGCCGAGTTCGACAAGCCCTTCGAGCCCAAGGACGTGCTGGCCAAGGTGCGGTCCATCCTCGGCAAGTAGGTTCTCGGCGCGCAAGCCTTGGCGCGGCTCCGGGC
>JAEYTO010000020.1 GCA_023433925.1 Pseudomonadota bacterium
CGACCTCTCCATCAAGCCGGATTGAGGAGATCATGGTCGTGACATTCCAGTGCCCTCCTGGAGCATGGTCATGGCAGCGCTTGCCGCCAAGCGCGCGTCCTCGTCGCCTGGTCATGTTCGTCTTGGCGCCAGACTCATCAATGAAGACAAAACGGCGGGAATCCGTATCTGCTTGCAAGGACGACCACATCGCGCGTGCGGCTTTGATATCATCTCTTTCTTGCTCGTCGGCGCGCAGCGTTTTTTTTAAAATTCAAACCTAAGCGCTTGAGCGTCCTATGAATGGTCGAAGGATGGCAGTCCAAATTCAGTGCTGCCTTGAGTTCTTCCAAGGTCGTGTCCGGCTTGTTCTTTACCAGCTCAAGCAGTCTGGCCTCATCGTCCTGGCCGATTGAGCGCGGCCTATTGCCCGTGGGCCTAGGTCCAACTTGTCCGGTCTTGTTCTGCCTAAGCCAGCGATACACAGAACTTACGCCGGCTTGGAAAAGCCTGGCGACTTCCTTTGGGTGCTCACCATCATTCAGTGCATCCAGGGCCAGCCGTCTTTTTTCTTCCGATGCTATTGGCATGCGGATTAGCTAACCACGCTCACCAGAATTGCAAGTTGCTTTAACGGCATTCCCAGCAGAGCTTCCACCTTTTTCTCAAGGAGTGCGAGTGGCGCTTCAATGGCGGAAGCCGTAATGATCTTCTCAAGCACCTGAGACAAGTTGTTAAAAGAAGAGAAATCGGGGCTTAGCTAGGACAGCCCCTAAAGCAGTTGACTTTGAGACGCCCGCTCCGGCGTTGACGGCGCAAGTGAATCGCGCCTACGCCTACGCGGCGGCAACGCCGGTTCCGGCGACGCCTGCGCAAATGGCCGCCTCGGCCGCGAACCCCGCACGATCCTCCGCGCATGTTCACAATGAGCAATGCATGCACCAATCCGATGCATTGTCGCGAACACGGTTTTGACCTATGAAATGGCTCAATGACGCCAGGACACGCCCGTGCCGTTATCTGCCGGGCAACGCAGCGCCACATCGAGGAGAATGTCATGAGAAGCATATTCATCTGCCTGTGCATGCTGGCCCTGCCTGGACTGGCCATGGCCCAGACAGGCTTTGACGGATTTTATGTCGGAGGCAAGGCTGGTCTGGGCCTGTTGTCCACGCACATGAAGCTGGAGGATGCCGAGAACCAGGAACGGGCCGACGAGTGGGACCACGGCCTCGGCGCCACGGGCGGCCTCTTCTTCGGCGGCGGCAAGGTCCTCAAGAATGTCCTCTACCTTGGAGGCGAGGCCGACGTGACCTATCACGGCCTCTCGGCCGACCCATCGGACCAGGAGAGCCTGCACCTGAACTGGTCCACGGGCGCGAGCTTCCGTCTCGGCGCGGTGATCGCCCAGCGCCACCTGCTCTACGGTCTGCTCGGCCTGCGTTTGGCCTTTTTCGACTACGACAACGACACGGGATTTGCCTACGAGTACGACAACGGCTGCTGCGACTGCAACGGCAAGGACGCCGACGACTGCGACGATGACGACGACGGCGGGCAGTGGGGCGACGAGGATTCGCCGGTGCGCGCGGGGGGCAGCCTGGGTCTGGGCTACGAGTTCCTGATCACGGACCATCTCGGCCTGCGCGCCGAGGCGGTCTACGCCATATATGCGCCCCTGCGTTACGAGTACCTGAACGGCGAGCGCCGCTACTGGGACGAGACCATTCTGCCCGGCGTCCTGGACGCGACGCTAGGCTTGGCCTACCATTTCTAGGACGTGTTCCGAGGATAGCAGGCTGCTGACAAACCAGTTTTTTGCGAGAGAGACCCCTTTTTGAAAAAAGGGGCCTCTCTCGCGCTCTCTCCACCAAAAACTTTTGATATTATTTCAGCGTATTGCCGGGCAACGCAGTTGAGAAACGGGGTTCCAAGGGGGCTGCGCCCCCTTGGCCGCCGGAGGCTGCATGAAACGACCTTTGTCAATGATCTGGGATAGGGCATCCACCACGTCCGAGCCTCTCCTCTCGGGCGACGCCACGCGCATCGGCATCCAAAAAGGCCTCGGCTGGCTCGTCAACCAACCGAGGCTCTTGCATCTTCCTGGCGCGCCCGGAGGGATTCGAACCCCCGACTCTCAGATTCGAAGTCTGATACTCTATCCAGCTGAGCTACGGGCGCGTGAAGGACTTGCTAGCCGGGCGGCGAGCATACGTCAACGGCCCGCGTGAGGATCGTCTTTCCTCATGGCTTTCACCGGCTCATGGGCGCTCACGCCGCGACGCGCACGCACGCCCCCATTGGCGCCGGCATCCCGCCGGGCGTGGAATCCAGTGCGAGCCCGGCCGGACGGCCACCTTTGCCGCCGGCGGTCTTTCCATGCCCGCCGATATTGGCTAGCTTGTATGCTTAATCGCGGGCAGAGCCGTTCCCATGGCCCGGAACCATGCGACCATCGACCGCCGACCGCCATCCGGGCCTTGCCGCGCTCTCCCGCACGGAGCGAGCATGGCCGACCCGAAATCCGTCGTCAGCGCGTTGCTCGACGAGGCGGGTATTCGCGTGAACGGCCCCGAGCCCTGGGACATCCAGGTGCATGACGGACGCCTTTACCCGCGCATGCTGGCCTGGAAAAACCTGGGGCTGGGCGAGGCCTACATGCAGGGCTGGTGGGACTGCCCACGCGTGGACGAGTTCATCAGCCGCATCCTGCGCGCCGGCCTGGCGAACCGGGTCAAGAGGAACTGGCGGCTTCTGCTCGGTCTGGCCCCATATCTGCTCCTCAACTTGCAGAGCCTGTCCAGGGCC
Organism: Pseudomonadota bacterium; assembly: GCA_023433925.1. Taxonomy (GTDB): domain Bacteria; phylum Desulfobacterota; class Desulfovibrionia; order Desulfovibrionales; family Desulfovibrionaceae; genus Desulfocurvibacter. The sequence continues at coordinate 2,788 of JAEYTO010000020.1, forward strand.
AGCATCGTGGCCAAGCGCCACTACGGCCTGGACGCCGAGCTCTTCGGCGCGTTTCTCGACCCCTATCGCCAGTACAGTTGCGCCTATTTCCGGGACACGGACGACCTGGCCGAGGCCCAGCGGCGCAAGATGCGCCTCGTCTGCGACAAGCTCGGCCTGCGGCCGGGCGAGCGCCTCCTGGACATCGGCTGCGGCTGGGGCGGCCTGGCCCGCTTCGCGGCCGAGGAGTACGGCTGCGCCGTGGTCGGGATCAACATCTCCAAGGAGCAGATCGCCTTTGCCCGCGAGTTCTGCGCCGGGCTGCCCGTGGAGATCCTCGCCCGCGACTACCGCCGCATGGACGAGCCTTTCGGCAAGATAGTGTCCGTGGGCATGTTCGAGCACGTGGGATCGAAGAACTATCGGGAATTCATGGAGGTGGCCGCGCGCTGTCTCAAGCCCGGAGGAGTCTTCCTCCTGCACACCATCGGCTCCAACGAGACCATCGTCGGCTGCGACCCGTGGATCACGCGCCACATCTTCCCCAACGGCCATCTGCCGAGCATGGCCGAGATCGCCCGGGCCGTGGAAGGGCTCCTTGTGGTCGAGGACTGGCACAACCTCGGGCCGCACTACGACCGCACGCTCATGTGCTGGAACGAACGCTTCCAGGCGGCTTGGCCAAGCCTCGCGCCCCGTCACGGCGAGACCTTCCGCCGCATGTGGGAGTACTATCTCCAGTCCTGCGCCGGGGCCTTCCGCGCCAGGGACCTCCAGCTCTGGCAGATCGCGTTCACGCACACGGGGTCAGAGCAGCCTTGCTGTCGGCTGGCGTAAGGCGGGGAGGGCGTTGCCCTCCCCTGGCCCCACCCACAAGGGGCCGCTGGCCCCTTGACCCCGCATTTGCTTTTGAAAATGCTCCGCAAGCCATGCGTCGGCAGGCTTGCCATCGCGTAGGCGGTGCAATCCGCTTGCGCCGCCTACGCCGAAGCGAGTGCCATAAAGTCAATCTGTTAGATAATGTTCAGGGGGTCGTCCTCGGCCTGGCCGCGCCGGATGAAGCGCACCAGGGCCGTGTCCCCGCGCTCCTCGACGGCCATGCGCCAGGCCCTGCTTTCGGCCAGCGCGCCCACCAGAGGCATGACGGCCTCGGCGGGCACGAGGAACTCCTCGCAATCCCCACCCGTGGCGTTCAGGTCCTTTTGCATCTGCGGGACGAGCCCGCAGGTCATGCCGCTGTAGTCCTTCATGGAGCCTCCTCTCGGCCAAGCCATACCTGCCCAGGCCTGACCAGGCAAGCGGCGGCGCCATGCGCCAAGTCTCGGGGCCATGGTCGCTGGCGGGCGTGGAAAAAGGCTGCCAGGACGTGCATCGCGCGGCTGAATCTGATATGCATGCGCCAGGGAGGCGCCATGTCCAGCATGAACGAGACGATGGACGCACGCATAGAGATTCTGAGTCGGGGCATGATCCAGAACGAGATGCTCGCCGCGGGCATATCCGGAGCCACGGGACTGCCCTGCGAATGCATGGGGACTGATCCTGGAGGCGGCGAGGCCGCGAGGCCGGGCCGCCGCGTGGTGCTCGTGGACTGCATGCGGTTCGACGCCGAGTCCCTGTGGGACGGAATCGCGCACGTCGCCCAGCGGTCCGGGCGGGGCGCGGACATCATCCTTTTCAACGCGCCGGCCAAGGCCGGCCTGGAGCGCGAGGCCCTGAGCCGAGGAATCCGGGGCGTGCTGCACCAGGACCAGCCGCTCAAGCAGCTCCTGCGCGGCATCAAGGCCGTGCTCGACGGCGAGCTGTGGTATTCGCGCAGGGTCATGTCCGAATGCCTGCGCGAGAGCTTGCCGGGCGCCAAGGCCGCCGAGGGCGAGGCGGCCGGCGGTCAAGCGCCCAGCGCGCGCGAACGCGAGGTGCTCCTGCTCATCGCCCAGAGTCTGACCAACGAAGAAATCGCCCAACGGTTGTGCATCAGCCTGAGCACGGTGAAGAAGCACCTGTGCAACATCTACGGCAAGATCAAGGCCTCCAACCGCATCCAGGCCGCTTTATGGGCCGTCCAGAACCTTCAGTCCCAGCCGTGCGCCACCCGCGAGAGGCGCGCTCCGCCGATGGATGCGCCTCCCGTCGCGTGACGCGCTTGGGCCGTCTCTCTGCCGGAAGCGGCTTTCCAGATCCTGAAACGTCTTGCCAAGAGCGGCAGGCTTCGGCTGGGAAGCCCGATCCGCATGAGGCGCTTGAACTCCGCGCAGGCCGCCTGGCGAGGGGCGCACGGCCATTGCCTCGGTCAATCCGGTCTGGCTGCGTCTGCCCGGCCGATGCGCGCTCTGAAACCTTCGGCCACCGAGGTGAAGGTTTTTTGGGGCGCGCGATTCAACCTGGGGGACAATTGCGGGCGCGCGGCCTGGAGGCGTACCAATGTGGTCGGGGGGAGCCAGAGTGGGAGGTGGCATGCTGGAACGAAGATCCGAGATACGCTTTCGGCTCGGGCTCGCGGCGGATATGGGGGAGTCGGTCGCGGGCGGCTCGGTGCGCTTGAGCACGCGGGACGTATCCTCGGCGGGCGCCTTTCTGCTCCGGCGATCCGGCGCGGCCGCGGAAGCTCCATGGTCCGAGGGGGACATGGTGCGCGTGGGCATATTCCTGCCGGCCATCGGCCAGGAGCCTGGGCGGCATGCGAGCGTCATCCGCGCCGAGGGCCGCGTGGTGCGCAACGAGGACGAGGGGCTGGCCGTGCGCTTCGGCCGGCAGTGCTGCATCGAGCCCATCGCCGAGTGACGCGGAGGGTGAGGGGCATGGGCAGGGCCGATTCCGGGGGGGGTCGGCCCTGACTCTTTGGGCAAACGCCAAGGCCGCCGAAAGGATCAGGCCTGTTCCGCCAGGGGCAGGCGCCGGTCCAGGCGCAGGCCGCGCTCGTCCACCAGGGCGCGCCAGGGCCAGGCCTCCACGCCCTTGGCCAAGGCCTCGTGGAAGAGCGCCGCATAGGCCGGATCGATGAAGTCGGCGGGCGCGAAGCGCTCCGCCCCGGCCATGGGCACGAGGTAGAACACGGCCGTGCGCAGTCCGCGAGCGGCAAGGGCCATGAGCTCGCGCAGGTGCTTCTGCCCCCGCTGCGTGACCGCGTCCGGAAAGCAGGCCGTGCCGCAGATGTCCAGGGTCACGTTCTTGGCCTCGACCCAGATGTCGCCGCCAGGGCCCGAGAGCAGGGCGTCCAGCCGGCTGTCCCCGACCTTGGCCTCGGCGCGGAAGCTCGTTGTCCCGGCGGTCTCGGGGAGCAGTCCGGCCTGCCAGGCCGCCCGGAGCAAGCGATTGGGGGCCAGCGTGTTCACGCAGACCCACGAGCCGCCGCATTCCAGGGCTTCCAGGGTCCAGGCCAGCCGCCGGCCGGGGCCCGGAGCCGGCGAGACCAGAGCCGCGCGGCCGGGCCTGAGCAGGCCGAGCATGGCCCCGGAGTTGTTCGTGTGCGCCCAGACCTCGCGGCCGTCCATAAGCACCAGGGCCCGGAAGCGCTTCTCGCGGCGCAGGAACACGGCCCGCGCGGTTCCGGGCGGAAAGGGCAGCAAGGGAGCGGCTGGGCCTGTCGGGGCCGCCGGCTGGGCATGCGTCATCGTCCTTCCGTAGTCCTCGGGTTCGCCTGACAAACTCTTTTGCGAGAGAGGCTCCTTTTTGAAAAAAGGGGCCTCTCTCGCGCTCTCTCCACCAAAAATTTTTGATATTATTTCAGCATATTGCCAAGGCGACGCAGTTGGGAAACGGGGTTCCAAGGGGGCCGCGCTCCTTGGTCGCCGGAGGCAGTATGAAAACGATCTTTGTCAATGATCCTAACAGCCTGTTGAAAAACAGGCTGAGCGGGCCAGGATGGCCCGCCGGATGCGCAGCATCCGTGAGCAATGCTTGAGCTTTGCTCAAGCATTGCGAAGTTGGAAAAAGCCAGGACGGCTTCTTTCAACAGTCTGTCAGATCGGGTGGCCGGCTTCGCCGTCATCGTCGAAGAGGTGCAGGCCGTAGCCGGGATAGGTGCGGCGCTCGCGCCTGGGCAGGGGCTTGGCCTCGGGCCAGCGGCTCCCGACAGGCTCCGGGCCTTCGCGCCCAGCGGGCGTGGGTTCGCTGTCGGCCATGACGGGCCGCGCGCGCAGATTCACGCCGGGCAGGCTGGCGCTGAACTCGATGGCGATGTTGTTGGGATCGAAGGAGTAGATCGAGTGGATGAAGCCGTGGTCAATGACCTCGGAAACCCAGAAGCCAGCGGCCTCGATCCTGGCCTTGATCTCCCAGAGCGTGTCGGAGTCCGGCACGCCGATGGACACGTGGTCGAAGGCCAGCGGGCCCTTGACTGGCGCGCCATGATCCTTGTCCGGAGCAGGCTCGGCTCCGGGCCACTCGAAGAAGGCCAGCATGTCCTGGTCGGATATCTCGAAGAAGTAGTGGCGATACCCCGGATGACCGAGCCCGGCCACCAGGCGCATGCCCAGCAGGTCGCGCCAGAAGCGGATGGTCGCGTCCATGTCGCCCGTGACCAGGGCCAGGTGGTTGATTCCTGTGTAGCGGATCATGCCCTTCCCCCGTGCCTGCTCCAGATTGTTCCAGATTTCCCAAGGATGTGCCGCGACTGCGCCGAATGGGCCGGAAAGCCCCGCCGTTCTTGACAGACACTGCTTTATCCTCTACGCACGTTCGTATTACTGGTCAACGTATTCGGCTGTCGCGATCCGGAAATTCAATCCTCGTCCGTCTCCTGCTCGTTCCGGTCGGCTTGACGCCCTTGTCGGGTTCGATTTAATGCAGGCGGCAAATGATTGCCGGGCCGGAATGCCCGGCGCAGGCGAGCCCAACCGCAGCAAGGCCGGTGCCACTGGCTCGCAAACGTGAAACGCATTCCGGCCGGGATCACATATATGCAGCTTTCGCAGCTTATCAAGGACAACAAGACGGCCGTGGTCGCCAAATGGCTCGACCACCTGCTCTCCTCCTTCCCTCCCGAGACGCAGAAAATCTGGAAAAGCAACAGGGATCGCTTCACGAACCCGGTTTGCCATGTGTTCGAGGCTTCCATGGGGTCTCTCGTGGACGGCCTCGTGGCCTGGCAGGACGCCGAGACGTTGATCAAGCCGCTCAACGAGCTCGTCAGGATCAGGGCCGTGCAGGACGTGGCCCCGAGCAAGTCCCTGGCCTTCATCCCTGGGCTGAAGAAGGTCCTGCGCGAGATGTTCGCCGGCCAGGCCGAGGCCGACGATTTCGGCGTGTACGACCTGCGGCTGGACAACCTGGCGCTTATGGCCTTCGACATCTACACCAAGAACCGCGAGCAGATCTTCTGCATGCGTGTCGAGGAGTTCAAGAGCGCGCACCACATGGCCTTCCGCAAGGCTGGCATCATATGCGAGTCCCCGCGACAGGCGCTGGGCCTCGAGGACCGCAACGTCAAAGCACAGGGCAAGCGAGGTAGGGCAGAATGAACGCATTTTACACACTCTTTCTGGTCTTGGCGCTCATGCTGATCGCCATTTTCGGAGTAGGGGCAGCACACCTGAACGGTCTGTTCGGTGTCTGGATTCCCTACGCCGCGGTGGCGATCTTCATCGTCGGCTTTTGCTGGCGGGTGTACGGGTGGGCCAAGTCGCCGGTTCCCTTCCGCATCCCGACCACGGGCGGACAGCAGAAGTCCTTCGACTGGATCAAGCACAACCCCATCGACAACCCGTCGACGGTGCGCGGCGCCTGGCTGCGCATGGCCAGCGAGGTGCTCCTGTTCCGCACGCTCTTCAGGAACACGCAGACCAAGATTTACTACGAGCCGGGCCAGGAGCCCAAGGTGGCCTTCTTCTCCCAGAAGTGGCTGTGGCTGTTCGCCATCCTGTTCCACTACTCCTTCCTGGTCGTCGTCCTGCGGCACATGCGCTTCTTCACCGACCCCGTGCCGTTCCTGATCAACGCCACGGAGCAGATTGACGGCCTCTTGGAGATGTTCCAGCCCAACTTCTACATGACCGACGCGGCGATCGTGCTCGGCGTCGGCTACCTGCTGATCCGCCGGCTGACCAGGCCCCAGATGCGCTACCTGTCGCTGTCCGCGGACTTCTTCCCGCTGTTCCTCATCCTGGGCATCGCGCTGTCGGGCATCTACATGCGCTACATCGACCGCGTGGACGTGGCCGCGATCAAGCAGCTGACCATGGGCCTGGCGACCTTCCACCCGGTCATCCCCGAGGGCGTCGCGCTGTCCTTCTACGTGCACCTGTTCCTGGTCAGCATGCTGCTCATGTACTTTCCCTTCTCCAAGCTCATGCACATGGGCGGCATCTTCCTCTCGCCCACGCGCAACCTGGCCAACAACAGCCGCATCGTGCACCACGAGAATCCCTGGAACCCGCGCATCCCGCCGCACTCCTACGAGGCCTACGAGGACGACTTCCGTGAGCCCATGGCCGAGGCGGGTCTGCCCCTGGATAAACCCCTCGAGCAGGGCGCCGGCGAATAATCGCCACATATTTCACGTCAAGGAGTAGGGAATGGCTGCCAAAGTCATCGACAAGAAGGACTTGCTCACAAGCATAGATTACGAGCATCTGCCGAATACAGGCGTCTTCGACACGCCCATCGACTTCCGTCCGGGCACCTGGTGCTACCCGGCCAAGCCGGAGATTCTCGAAAAGCTGCACTTCCCCAACCCGCGCATCTGGTCGCCCGCGGACGCGGACTGGAAGCTGCCCGAGAACTGGCGGGAGATCATCTCCAACGGCTTCAAGGAGCGCCTCGAGAAGTACCGCTCCTTCAAGGTCTTCCTGGACATCTGCGTGCGCTGCGGCGCCTGCGCCGACAAGTGCCACTACTACATCGGCTCCGGCGACCCCAAGAACATGCCGGTGCTGCGCGCCGAGCTCCTGCGCTCCATCTACCGCAACGACTTCACCATGGCCGGCAAGATCCTCGGCCGCCTGGCGGGCGCTCGGAAGATGGAAGAGGACGTGCTCAAGGAGTGGTTCCTCTACTTCTACCAGTGCTCCGAGTGCCGCCGCTGCTCGCTGTACTGCCCCTACGGCATCGACACGGCCGAGATCACCATGATGGCCCGCGAGCTTCTGCACCTCGTCGGCGTGAACATCAACTGGATCCTGGAGCCGGCCTCCAACTGCAACCGCACCGGCAACCACCTGGGCATCCAGCCGCACGCCTTCAAGGAAATCGTCGAGTTCATGTGCGACGACATCGAGGAGTACACGGGCATCCGCGTCAACCCGCCCCTGAACGAGAAGGGCCACGAGGTCCTGTTCATCACGCCCTCGGGCGACGCCTTCGCCGACCCCGGCATCTACACGTTCATGGGCTACCTGCTCCTGTTCCACCACATCGGCCTCGACTACACCCTCTCCACGTACGCTTCCGAGGGCGGCAACTTCGGCCTGTTCACCAGCGCCGACATGATGCAGAAGCTCAACGCGAAGATGTACAAGGAGGCCAACCGCCTGGGCGCCAAGTGGATCCTCGGCGGCGAGTGCGGCCACATGTGGCGCGTCGTGAACCAGTACATGGACACGATGAACGGCTACCTCCAGGGCCCGCAGATGACCACGCCGCGCAACCCCATCACCGGCACGGTCTTCCACAACGCCGCGGCCACGAAGATGGTGCACATCGCCGAGTTCACCGCCGACCTCATCAAGCACGGCAAGCTCAAGCTGAACCCGGCCCGCAACGATCACATCAAGACCACCTGGCACGACTCCTGTAACACGGCCCGCGGCATGGGCCTGCTCGATGAGCCGCGCTACGTGCTCAAGAACGTGTGCAACCACTTCCACGAGATGCCCGCGCAGACCATCCGCGAGCAGACCTTCTGCTGCGCCGGCGGCTCGGGTCTGAACACCGACGAGTTCATGGAGATGCGCATGCGCGGCGGCCTGCCCCGCGGCAACGCCCTGCGCTACGTGCAGGAGAAGCACGGCGTGAACAACATGGCCTGCGTCTGCGCCATCGACCGCGCCACGCTGATCCCCCTGGCCAACTACTGGGCCCCGGGCGTCAAGATCTCCGGCCTGCACGAGCTCGTGGCCAACGCGCTCGAGTTCGAGGACCAGAACGAGCGTGAATACAACCTGCGCGGAGAGGCCTTCGCGGATCTCATGGAGGAGGCTGAGTAATGTACGACGCTGGTAAAATCCTCATCGGACTGGGCGTCTTCGTGGCCCTGTTCGCCTACCCGTTCTATAACAACCTCGGCCAGGCCTACGAGGAGCCCAAACTCCAGAAGGTCTCGAAGGATAAGGGCGAGGTGTGCGTCGAGGACGCCAAGTGGATGCGCGCCAACCACATGCAGGTCCTCAACGATTGGCGCAACGAGGTCGTGCGCTACGGCAACCGCCTGTACACGAGCTCCCTGAATGGCAAGACCTACGAGATGAGCCTGCAGAACACGTGCATGAGCTGCCACGTGTCCAAGGCGGAATTCTGCGACAAGTGCCACAACAACGCCTCGGTGAACCCCTACTGCTGGGACTGCCACGTCCCGCCCAAGGAGCAGCCCGCCGCGGCCAGCGCCGAGAACGCTCAGCCCGCGCAGGAGAAGGCCCATGAATAACAGCAGAAGAAGCTTCCTGAAATACGCAGGCATTGCCGCCGCTGCCGTGGCCGCCACTCCGGTGGTCAAGGCCGTGGCCTCTTCCGGCGGCGCCGCCCACGGCCCCTCGGTCGGCAAGCTCCCGACCCAGAAGATCGCCGGCCGCTGGGCCATGGTCGTTGATTCCCGCAGGCTGCTCTCTCCGGCCGATTTCAAGCCGCTGATCGACGCCTGCCACACGGTCCACAACGTCCCTCACATCAAGAGCGACGAAGAGATCAAGTGGATCTGGACCGACGGCTTCGAGCACACGTTCCCGGAGTTCATGGCCCGCTGGCCCGAGGGTCGCGTGCCCACCAAGCTGCACAAGCCCTTCCTGCTCTTGTGCAACCACTGCGAGTATCCCCCCTGCGTGCGCGTCTGTCCGACCAAGGCGACCTTCCAGCGCGAGGACGGCATCGTGCTCATGGACTTCCACCGCTGCATCGGCTGCCGCTACTGCATGGCCGGCTGCCCCTACGGCGCACGTAGCTTCAACTTCTCCGACCCGCGGGCCTACCTCCCCGAGGGCGAGATCAACATGGAGTTCCCCACGCGCACCAAGGGCGTGGTCGAGAAGTGCAACTTCTGCGCGGAGCGGCTGGCCAAGGGGTTGCGCCCAGCCTGCGTCGAGGCTTCCAAGGGCGCGCTGCTCTTCGGCGACCTGGACGATCCGGCCTCGGAAGTGAGCGTGGCGATACGCAACAACTTCGTCATCCGGCGCAAGCCTGAACTCGGCACCCAGCCCAACGTCTACTACATCGTGTAAGGGGATACGCCATGCTTGATCTCGCACTGAAAGGTTCGCCGCGCTACTTTGGCTGGCTGGGCATCCTCCTGGCCGTCATCGGCATCGGCGGGGCCATCTACGCTTGGCAGTTCGCCGTCGGCTTGACCATCACCGGCCTGAACCGGGACGTGTCCTGGGGCTTCTACATCGCCCAGCTGACCTACCTGGTCGGCGTGGCCGCGGCCGGCGTGATGGTCGTGCTGCCCTACTACTTCCACCATTACAAGGACTTCCGCAAGATGATCATCCTTGCGGAGTTCCAGGCCGTGGCGGCGGTGCTCATGTGCATGCTCTTCGTCGTGGTCGACCTCGGCCAGCCGCAGCGCATGCTCAACATCATCCGCTACCCGACACCCAACTCGATCCTGTTCTGGGACATGATCGTGCTCAACGTGTACCTGTTCCTCAACCTGGTCATCGGCTGGGTCGCCCTGCAGCACGAGCGCAACAACGTGGAGCCGCCCAAGTGGGTCAAGCCCCTTGTGTACACCTCCATCGTGTGGGCCTTCTCCATCCACACCGTGACAGCCTTCCTGTATCAGGGTCTTCCCGGCCGCCACTACTGGTTGACGGCGGTGCTGGCCGCGCGCTTCCTGGCCTCGGCGTTCTGCTCCGGACCGGCCATCCTGCTCCTGGTGGCCCTGCTCGTGCGCCGGGTGTCGGGCTATGACGTGGGCGAGAAGGCCATCAAGAACCTGGCCAAGATCATCACCTACGCCATGATCGTGAACGTGTTCCTGTTCCTGCTCGAGCTGTTCACGGCCGGCTACTCGAACATCCCCGGCCACCTGCACAGCTTCGAGTTCCTGTTCGTCGGCCACGACGGCCATCTGACCTTCGTGAATTACTTCATGTGGGCCTTCGCCGTCGGCGCCGTCGCCAGCCTGGTGCTGCTCATCCCGCCCAAGCTGCGCGACAACATGAAGCTGCTGCCCTGGTCCCTGGCCATCCTCGTCGCCGCCACCTGGATCGACAAGGGCCTGGGCCTCATGATCGGCGGCTTCACGCCCAACGCCTTCGAGGGCGTGACTCCCTACGCGCCCACGTGGCAGGAGCTGGGCGTCTCTCTCATGGTCTACGCCATCGGCGCCCTCGTGCTGACCGTGCTCTACAAGGTCGCCGTGACCGTGAAGCGGGAAGTCGCCTAGATCAAGCCTCACACGACCGAGCAAAGGCCGCCCCGTAAGGGGCGGCCTTTCTTGTTTGGTCCTCCGCGCGGAGGAACCGGGGAGGGCTTTGCCCTCCCCGGCCCCCACCCACCAGGGGCCACGGGCCCCTGGGCCCCGCGTTTCAGCGGAGAAAGAATCCGAAACAAGCTGCAACCATGGCGATTTGCGATTGAGTTGAGAAAACCGTCCCTGGCTGCAATAGCCCGAGGGGGCCAGGGGGACAATCGTGCAGGACGGCACGATTGGACGTCGCCGCCTTGGGCGACGCCCGCAGGGCGAGGGCCAGGACGGCCCGAGTCACGATTCCGCAGGACAGCGGAATCGGACGTCGCCGCCTTGGGCGACGCCCGCAGGGCGAGGGCCAGGACGGCCCGAGTCATTATCCCCCGGGCGGGAGAGAGTGCGAGAGAGGGCGGCGCCCTCTCTCAGTTAATTTGCAAATCGCTTTAGAAATCGACCCGATGGGTCTTGAGCAGGTCGTAGAGGCGGGAGCGGGAGACGCCGGAGATGGCGCAGGCCTGGCGGATGTCTCCCTTGGTGTGTTCCATGAGCTTCACGAGATAGCCGCGCTCGGCTTCGGCGATGGCCTCGCGGCGGTATTCCTTGAGGTTCGGGAAGGCGTCGTGGCCAAGCCCGGCCTTGTTCTCCCGGGCTGCCTCTACGCGGGGCCTGGCGTCGGAGACTTTGGCGAAGTGCAGGCGGACGTGCTGGGGCAGGTGTGGGGGGAGCAGGGTGTGCTCGAAGCGGGCCACCGTGATGGTCCCCTCCAGCGTGTTGACCAGCTCGCGCACGTTGCCCGGCCAGTCGTATGTCACCAGGTATTCGAATAGCTCGGGTGAGACGGCTTTGGTGCCTATGCCGAAGCGCTCGCAGAGCCTGGAGGTGTGATAGAGGGTCAGCTCCTTGATGTCCTCGACGCGGCTGCGCAAGGGGGGCAATTCGATGGTCAGCGAGCGCAAGCGGAAGAGCAGATCCTTGCGGAACGCCCCCTCGTCGCTCATCTCCTCCAGATTGCGATTGGTTGCGGCCAAAAGGCGGAAATCGCTGCGGATCTCGGTCTGGCTGCCGACGGGCCGGAAACTCTTCTCCTGAAGGATGCGCAGGAACGATTTCTGCGCATCCAGAGGCAGCTCGCCGACCTCGTCCAGGAACAGTGTGCCGCCGTCGGCGGCCTTGATGAGCCCTTCGGTCGATTTGTCCGCGCCCGTGAAGGAGCCTTTGCGATGGCCGAAGAGCACGCTCTCGATGAGCGTGGAAGGCAGGGCGGCGCAGTCCACGACGACGAAATCCCGATGCTTGCGCGCGCTGTTGTCGTGGATGGCGCGTGCGAACAGCTCCTTGCCCGTGCCCGTTTCGCCATGGATGAGCACCGTCGAGTCGGTGGTGGCGGCCATGGCCATGAGGTTGAGGCATTCGACGAACTTGCTGCTCGAGCCGATGATGCGCTCACGGTTGACGATGACCTGCGGCTTGCTCGCGCGGGTTTTTTCCTGCCGGAATTCCAGGGCGCGCACCAGCGGCAGGGTGACTTCCTTGAGCGAAAAGGGTTTCTGCACATAGTCCCAGGCGCCGTTCTTCATGGCCAGCTCGGCTCCGGACACGCCGGCGCCGGTGATGATGATGACTTCGGGCGCGGATGGGGCCTTGCGGATGTTCGGCAGGATGTCCAGGCCGTTGCCGTCGGGCATGAGCACATCCAGGAGCGCCACGTCGTAATCCTTGAGATCGAGCAGGGCCAGCCCGCGCTCCAGCGTCCGGGCGCACTCGACGGCGTGGCCCAGGCGGCCGAGGCCGAAGCTTAACAGACTGCAAATGGCCTCGTCGTCGTCAATGACCAACACGTTGGCCATGTCTCCTCCTCGTCTATTCCGCGCCGCGGCGCCCAGGGGCGCGCATGGCCGCCTGCACCGCCTGTATCATCTCGCGCTTGGTGAAGGGCTTGGGGACGTATCCGTCGAAGCACTGGGACGAATCCTGGTCGAGGCTGTCCAGGGCGCAGTTGCCCGAGCAGAGCAGCACGGGCACCTCGGGGCGTAGTTCGCGGATGCGTTGGGCCAGGGCCAGGCCGCTCAGGCCGGGCATGAGCAGATCGGTGATCACGCAGTCGAAATCACGCGGATTGCGCCGGAAGCGGCGCAAGGCCTCGCCGGGATCGGACACGGCGGTGACCGCGAAGCCCGACGATTCGAGCTGCTTGCCCACGAGCAGGCCAATGGCCGTATCGTCGTCGATGAACAGCACCCGGCCGAGGGCTTGCCCGCGGTGCTCGGCGTCATCCTGGAGGTCGGCCTTGGGGAGCGAAACGGAAAGCTCCAGGCCGGCCGGGCCGGTCTCGGCCTCGAGGCCTCCGCCAAGGGCGCGGGCAAGCTCGCGTGAGGCGCACAAAGCGCCTTCGGCCTCGGGAAAGGCCAGGGAGAGGCCCTGTCCGGGCGCGGCGGCGGCCACCGAGATGAGCCAGCCGCCGGTTTGTCCGCAGGCGGCCAGGCGGAGGTCCAGCCGCCCGCGCCGCGAGGGCAGGGTCCGCGCGGCTGCCTCGCACAGTCCCAGGACGAGCTCGTGCACATCCCCGAGACTGGCCACGGCCACGGCTTCCGGACAATCCAGCCTGCGCTGGATATCCACTCCCGGCGGAAGCACAGCCTTGGCGACATGCAGGGCGGACTCCACGGCGGGTGCGAGATGCAGGGGGGTTCGCCCGGCATCGCCCCGGCGGCACAGGATCAGCAGTCCGGAGACGAGTTCGCGGGCCTTGGCGCAGGATTTGAGAGCCTCATCGAGGCAGAAGGCCGAGGCGCCGTCGGCGGCCAGCGCGCGGGCTTCGCTCACGTAGCCGAGCACCGGCGTCAGGGCGTTGTTCAGGCCGTGGGCGATGCTCCCGGCCAGCAGACCCAGGTGAACGCCGGGTTGCTCGGCCGTGGCGGGCTGCCGGTCCTGCCGCTCCTCCAGCTCCTTGCGGCCGGTCACGTCCTCGGCGAGAAGCACGATCAGCCTGGCCCGGCCATCGTCGCCGACCACGGCCGTGGCCTTGAGCCTGGCCAGGATCGTATCGCCGTCCTTGCGCACGATGTGCACGTCGCCCTGCTCCTCGCTCCCGGAAAGGAGAGCCGTGGCGGCATGGCGGTCGCAGCCATGGGCGAGCTCGACCAGGCATTGAGGCAAGGGAGCATCGTCCCGGTATCCGAGCATGCGCCGGAAGGCCGAATTGGCTATAAGAATCTGGCCATTGGGCTCCAACAGAGCCATGCCCAGGCCGACGTTCTCGAACATGGCGCGGAGAAGCTCCTCGCGGCGGCGCTGACGTTCCTCGGCGGCCTTCATTCCGCTGATGTCGCGCACCGTGGACAACAGGCGGACCTGTCCGGAGATGCGCAGGGACTTGAGCTGGACCTCGACCCAGAAGAGGCGGCCCCGTTTGTCCCTGGCGAGCCATTCGAAGCATTGTGCTCCGCTCGTGACGGTCTTGTGGATCCAGGCCCGCGCGTCGGCCAGGGAATATGGCGGCTCGCCCTGGCTGAGCTGGCCGATGCTCAAACCCAGGGCCTCCTCGCGGCTGTAGCCGTACAGGGAGGTGAAGGCCGGGTTGACGTCGAGGATGCGTCCAGTGTCGGGATCGTGAATGAACAAGACCTCTTCGGTAGCATCGAAGATGGCCTGGTATGCTTCGGGCATGGAATCAGACCGCAAGTTGGCGCTCATGACGCCCACCGGCCCTGGCGGAAGAGCCCGGCGTCGCGGCCGCGGGGGCAGGCCCGCGCCGGAGACGGACCGCGCTCCGTCGCCGTTGCCGGCTTGCGAGTGCTGGCGGAATGAGCGGCGTGTCGCGGCGGGCGTGCGGCGCACGGGTCATGTGCGCGCGGGGATATGCATGGAAGACAATGAGTCGGCATTGGTCTGGGTATCGGGCGCCAGCGGTTCGCGGCAGGCCTTGTCGGCCGGTCCGTGTCGATTTCTCGTGACTTCCAAGCCTCAAACGCTCCAACTAGGCATGCTAGCCCAGACATGTGCCGATAACAAGACAATTGGTCCGATATTACCGGATAAGTCCTGGGATACTGGAATGAGTGGTGAAAAGCTGGAAGAAAAAGGGCTCAAAATGCGTGTCGGAGAGGACGGGAGGAGACGCATACCCGAAGCATTCAAAGCGGTTGCAGGCATGGCCTGCCCTGAGTGAAAAATGGTATAAATATTGGTTATTATAATAACGCGGGAGGTATGGAACCAACAGGGTAAGGAGTTGCCGAGGATGATGACGCGCTCATTGACTCAGATCGTTCACGACATGGTGTTGGACGGCAATGTGCCGGCGAAGGTAATCGCCGCGGAGATCGGGAAGCCTTACACGACCATGCTCAGGGAGATCAATCCCCACGATTCGGGGGCCAAGGTGGGCATCGACCTGATGCTGCCGCTCATGCGCGCGGCCAAGAGCGTGGAGCCGCTCAAGTACCTGTCCCACCAGATGGGCTACGCCCTGGTGCCCCTCAAGCGTTCGGAGTCCATGCAGCTGGACCCGATGGCCATGGCCCTCAAGCTCTTGCAGGAGTTCGGCGAGCTCTCCAAGCGGCTGCAGGGCATTTTGTCCCAGCAGACGCTCTCCGAGGAGGATTTCGCCGTGGTCGAGCAGGCCGGCTGCAATGCCGTGATGGCCACCGTGGATCTCCTGGAATGCCTGCGCAGCATGTGCGGCATCGAATCGCCGCTGACCTCGCGGGAGGCAGCCTGAGCCATACCCGGCTTCCCGCGAGGCCGGATGAGGGTCGACACGGCCCATGGCGATCACGATGCAACGGCGAGGGCCGAGGGTAGCGCCCCCCGGTGGGAGGAAGCAGGGAAGGGAGGAACTCTCCTTGAGACCTGCCGCCGATTTTCCATGCGCGGCGCCCCGGCATGACCGACAAGAAGGCGCGCCGGCTGGACACGAGGCACAAGCGCCCCGGATGACGGGGCGCTTTTTTTATCGCAGGGTCCGGGAGGACAAGGGCGATCCGCCGGTGAGGCGCGCTTGCCCAGGGAGCCGCCTTGTCTGATGAGCAGGCGGATGGGGATCGGGACGGGCGAAGCCCTTCCGAGTCATGTGCAAGTTGCTCTAAAAATTGAAGGTGAGATTGGAGGACGTTGGCGCCTTGGCTGCCTTCGAGTCCCTGAGATCCTTGTCGTCCCTTGGTCCCCCGGCATCCTTTGGCTCCTCGGCATCCTTGGGGTTCGGCGCGTCCATGGGGGCCTTGCCCGCGAGCTGATCGACGAGCTTCCGCGCGGCCTCAAGCCTGGGGTTGAGGCGCAGGGCCATCTCGACGTGCTCCTTGGCTCCGGCGACGTCTCCCTTTTCGGCATGGGCCCGGGCGATGTTGTAGTAGAGGTGGTCGTCCTTCTTGGTCAGCTCCAGGGCCCGCTGGTAGTAGCGGATGGACTGGTCGTACATGCCGGCCCTGCGCAGATAGATGCCGAACTCGTTGAACAGGTGCTTGTGTTCCGGCTCGAAGGCGGCCTCGAGCTTGACGATGCGGTTGAGGATATCCTCGGCCTTGGCCAGCTCTCCGCGCTCCAGGTAGCAGATGCCGATGCCGAAGTTGGCGCGCACGTTCTCCTCGTCGAGCTTGATGGCCCCGCTATACTCGAATTCGGCGCTGTAGATCTCGCTTTTCTGGCGGTGCTCGTCGCCCTTCTCAAGATGCACGCTCATCTCCTGCATCCTGGGCTGCACCGTGGTAACGTAGAATTCGGGCTCGGGCGAGAAGCGGCGCAGGAGATCTTCCTTGGTGGTGGAGCTCTTCTTGCCGGAAGGGATGCAGTTCTTGTTGATGGGCTGAAGCTCGATGCTGCCATCGTCAAGCTCGGTGCAGAAATAGAGGGTCTGCACGATGGTCTTGCGCGTGGTCGCGCCGGTGCCGATGGTCGTGACCTTCTGGGTCGAGAAGACGCCCTTGATCTTGCCGTCGGTCTTGGGAATGCCGCTTTCCTGCATGCCGGCCATGTCGTGCAACCGCCCTGATTGTGCTGTGGTGTGGAATGCCCGCAGGATGGCGGCCTTGCGCCGCGCGACCCTGCGGGCCGAAGCTAGGTCAATTTGTTGTGGAAATCAACCGTAGGCTCGCGCAAGGTTCGTTCCGGACACGTGGCAAGGCGGACCTTGGAAAGAGAAAGGCCCTGCCCGCGTATGCGGGCAGGGCCTTGTGAAAGCATGGCTGTCCGGAATAATCCGGCGAGTTCGGCGCGCTTACTTGGTCGCGGGAGCCTCGGCGGCGGGAGCGGCCGGGGCCTCGGCGGTCGGGGCAGCGGGAGTCTCGGCTGTGGGAGCGGCCGGAGCCTCAGTGGCCGGAGCCTCGGCGGCCGGAGCAGCGGGAGCCTCGGCCGGAGCGGCCGGGGCCTCGGCCGCCGGAGCGGGAGCCGCGGCTTCCTGCTTCTTCTCGCAGGCGACGACAAGAGCGAGTCCCAGGCACATGACGACGGAAACGAAGAGAGCGACGATCTTGCGGGACATGGTGATTCTCCTTGTTGGCGGGGGACAATTCCACGTGCAGGCGCACCCGAATATCGGCGGCTACTGTGCCGGACGGACTGGTCCGCCGTCGCGCGCATTACTGCGTGGAAATTCTCCCTGAACGAGCGGGAGCCTTCTGCGCCTATTACCCTGTAATGTCAATATGACTGGGGAGTGGCATGCATTCATGATTTGCGGACAGACTGCAAAAAGGGGCGGACTAGGCTTCGAGGGCGAGCTTGAATGGAACCGAAGGAAGCGGCTTGGCGTGAATGCGTCCGATTCCGGCGGCGAGGTGGGCAGGCCTCGCCGCCGGAATCGGGATATGAAGGCGCCTGGCCGTGAGCCAGACTATGCTCTAGGCTGTGTCTTCAAAGAGCCAAGAGGGTTGCCAAAGGGCCTACGGAGAGTAACTTGGCTGGATGTACCAGCAAGAGCTAAGCGACAGCCAGTGGGAGAGGATAAAGGCCTTCTTGCCTGCTGAA
>JAEYTO010000055.1 GCA_023433925.1 Pseudomonadota bacterium
CCACATTCGCCTTTGTCTTCCCTCTCGTCTTCCTGCTACGCGCCCAGCCCCAGGGCCTTGCGCTTGCTGCTGATGCGCGCGTCGATCAGCTCGGCGGCCTTGAACGGGTCGGGCTCCACGGCGAAGCTCGCGCCGACCACACCTTCCAGGCCGTTCAGGGCCAGGTCCGTCACGTTCTTGCTGCCGGTGATGTGCGGCGGCAGGCCCAGGTGCGTGTAGATGCCGCAGGCCACGGCGTACAGGCCGATGGCGGCGGCCTTTTCCGAGTACCACTCGGGCGCGCTGGCGGCAACGGGCAGGTCGGAGATGTCCACGCCCAGGGCGTTGGCTAGCACGCCGCACAGGTGCAGGATGCGCGCGTTGTCCACGCAGCTGCCCACGTGCAGCACGGGCGGGATGCCCAGGGCCTTGCAGATCGAGGCCAAGCCGCTGCCGGCCTGTTCCGCGCCGGCGGGCGTGAGCAGCCCGGCCTTGCCCATGGCCACGGTGGCGCAGCCGGTGACGACCACGAGCACGTCGCGCTTGATCAGCTCCTTGGCCAGGTTAGTGTGGCAGTAGTCGTGGGTCTGCCTGGGGTTGTTGCAGCCCACGATACCGACCACGCCGCGAATGGAGCCGGCCTTGATGGCGTCCATGAGCGGCTGAGGCGTGCCGCCCAGGGCCGCGAGCACGGCCTCGTTGGAGAAGCCGGTCATGATGTCCATTGGCTGGCCGGGGATCTCGACTCGCTCGGGTTTGCGCCTGGTGTAGGCCTCGATGGCCATGCGCAGAACCTCGCGGGCCTTCTGGCGGGCGTTCTCGTGCGAGAATGGCACGTGGGTGCCGCCGGGAAATTTGGCCTTGTCCTGAGTGGACACGAAGCGAGTGTGGTAACAGCTGGCGACCTGCACGAGGCTGGGCATGATGCACTGGTAGTCCACGATCATGAGCTCAACCGCGCCGGTGACGAGGGCCAGCTCGGTCATGAGGTGGTTGCCGGCCAGGGGTACGCCCTGGCGCATGAGCACCTCGTTGCCCGTACAGCACAGGCCGGCGATGTTGATGCCCTTGGCCCCGGCCTTGGCCGCCTCGGCCAGGATGTCCGGGTCCTTGGCGGCCGCGAGGATTGTCTCGGAGACCACGGGGCTGTGGCCGTGCACGAGTACGTTGACCATGTCCTTGCGCAGCACGCCCAGGTTGACCTTGGCGGTGGCTGGGCTTGGTGTGCCGAAGAGGATGTCGGAAAGTTCCGTGGCGATCATGGAGCCGCCCCAGCCGTCCGCCAGGGCCGTGCGCGCCGCGTGCAGGCAGATGTTCGTTGCGTCGCTGTCCACGCCCATGTGCGTGCGGTGCATCATCTCGACCACCTCGCGGTCGATGCCGCGCGGCGAAACGTCGAGCTTGTCCCATAGGGCGCGCCGCTTCGCGGGCACGCGCGAAAGGAAAGACAGGGCTTTGGAGCGCGAGGAGTAGTCGGCATGGAGCTTGTCGGCCAGAGCCAGAGCGACCTCTCGCGTGGATTTTCCATCCACGATGAGGCCCAGCTCGGCGGCGACGCGCCGCAGCTTGGCCTCGTCGCTGATCTGGAAGTCCCTGGTCTTGCCCTCGGCCACGGCGGCGAAGGTGTCGAGCACATCGCGGCCGTGGTCCGAGTGCGAGGCGGCTCCCGCGGCCACGAAGCGGCCGAAGTTGCGCGCCACGGTCAGATCGCCGTCCGCGCCGCACACGCCGCGCTGGCGCTTGTCACCCTTCATGTTGATGCGGCAGGGGCCCATGACGCACTTGCTGCAGGTCAGACCCTGCTCGCAGAAGGCGCATGTGGGGTGCTGCTCATGGAGCCTGTCCCAGACGGTCTCGATGCCGTCCTTCTTGGCTTTGACGAGCATGCGCGCGGCGTCATCCCAGATGCTCAGGTTTTCGATGCTCCGCTGCTCCTTGGTCATAGTCCACCTCCCGCGGTTTGGGGCCGCCTCGGGCCTGGCGGCGGCCCATGGCCAGACGCCTCCCGAGGGATCGGGGGGCGTCGTTGTCTCCCATATTGGTCAGGAATTAACGCAGGAGGCGTGACGTGTCTGTCAGCAGGGCGACAAATTTGAAACGGCGAGGGAGATCAGCCGGAATGGCGTAGAAGACCCAGATCGGGAATGACGTAAGAGCCGCGGCCCTCCTTGAGCAGCAGGCCCTCGGCCATGAGCTCGCCGAGCGTCGAGGAGACGGTCTGACGGGTGGTGCCCAGCATGGAGGCGATCTGCTCGCCTGTCATGTCCAGGTCCACGAGGGTGCCTCGGGCATGCGGCCGGCCGTGCCGACGCGCCTCGTGGAGCAGGAATTCCTCAAGCCTGCGGCGCACGCTCTTGAAGGCCAGATTGAGGATGTGGCTGTAGGATTTCTTGAGCAGGTCGCCGAGCACCCTGGTCATGGCCAGGGTCAATGCGGGGTACTCCTCGATGTGCTTGCGAAAGGCGAAGGTGTCGGCCACGAGGATGGTCGAGTCCTTGTAGGCCTGCACGTAGGCGCGGGTATGCGTGGTGTAGATGTCGCCCGGCCTGAGGATGGACAAGGTCAGCTCCTTGTCCTCGTGGGCGAAGAAGATGCGCACACGGCCCGAGGCGACCACAAACACGAGGTTCTCGTCCTCGCCGGGGCCGAAGATGATCTCCCTGCGCCGATAGCTGCGCGGGGTGAAGATGTCGGGCAGGCCGGCTGCGCCCGGTCTGGAGAACCCTTCGAGCTGATCGGCGCGGAAATCCATGCGCGTGGCCATGTGCGCTCCCGGTTGAAAAACGGTTGCCTATATTAGGTCCGAGGGCGGGAAATGGCAAACTGGCCGGGGCAGTGGCCTGGCTTCGATCCAATGCGCGGCCTGCTCCTTCGGGATGGTGAGCGTTTCCGGCATGAAGAAGGGGCGGTCATGCCGCCCCTGTCATTCGCCGGCAGCCAGGCTGCCGCGTGGGTTCGCGCTAGCGGGGCCGGAAGGTGATGCGTCCCCTGGTCAGATCGTAGGGTGAAAGCTCCACGGTGACGGTGTCGCCGGGCATTACACGGATGCGGAACTTGCGCATCTTGCCCGAGATGTGCGCCAGGACCTCATGGCCGTTCTCCAACTCGACCCGGAACATGGCGTTGGGCAGGGCCTCTTCGACCTTGCCCTGGACCTGAATGCCTTCTTCCTTGGACATGCAGCCTCCTGCGATTACCTCCGCGTCTGGCGCGGTGGGCTGTGGGTGTCTTGACGGGCCGCGAATCCGGGCGCTTCCCGGAGTCAGGGCCGTGAGCGGAATGGCGGCCGTGCCGGTGAGGCCGCCATGAGCCGGACGCGCGATGGCCCGAGGGCAAAAGAGCGTCCGCCGCAGGGGCGGTTTTCTCGAGCGCCTGGAATGCGTTCAGGGATTGAATGTATCCCCGCCGAAATCGGTTCTCCCTCCGGCAGGGGAGTGGCCGGGAGGCCAGAGGCGTTGCCGTGAGGAACGCCGTTTGCCATGAACAGCCCTCCGCCCCGAGGCCACACGGCAAGTTTGTAAATGTAACTAGCCGGGGAGGGTGAGTCAAGGAGGACAGAAGGAACCGGCGGGGCTGGCGGAAACGGTCGGCGAAAAAAAGCAGGGCCGTCTCCGGCCCTGCTCAGTCTCGTTTTGCGAACTCGTCGGCGGCTAGGTCGTCTTCCTGCGGCGGGCGAAGCCCAGAAGGCCCAGGCCGGCGCCAAGGAGAGCCATGGTGGCGGGCTCGGGAACGGGATTGGCCTCGAAGCCGTCGGCGATCAGGCAGGAATCACCGAAGAAGAAATCTCCGCTTATGCGGAAAAGCTCGACGGTCAGCGTGCCAAGGGCGTTGAGCTCGATGAGGCCGACGAGGCCCACGCCGAGATTGACGGCCGAGTAGTCAACCTCGTACAGCCCGCCGGACAAGAGCCCAGG
This sequence comes from Pseudomonadota bacterium, assembly GCA_023433925.1. Taxonomy (GTDB): domain Bacteria; phylum Desulfobacterota; class Desulfovibrionia; order Desulfovibrionales; family Desulfovibrionaceae; genus Desulfocurvibacter. The sequence goes on from JAEYTO010000055.1 coordinate 3,894, forward strand.
AAGGTCGATGTAAACCCACTCGTTGCCGTCGGTGTAGGAATCGTCATACAGGGAGATGCGCAGGTTGGCGGAATAAATAAGATCCTCGCCGGGGTTGAACGGGTTGGGTTGATTGTTCTTCAGGTCGTGTTGGTATTGGTAATGGGAGTTGGAGGAGTTCATCAGGACATCGGCAGGGTCGAAATTGTCAACCCAGGTGTAGGGAATAGCCATGGCCTGTGAGCTCGTGAGGACAAGGAAGGCCGCGATCGCCAGAGCCGTCTTCATCAATGCTTTCATGATCCACCCACCTTTTGAGCTACCGTGTTGCAAACAAAACCAAACCGGGAAGCCTCTTGGACTTGGGTGGAGCAATGGGCATACCAAGGCTTAATAAATTGTAATATAAATGAAATCTTCAGGCGAGGCCGGTCAGGCCCCTGAATTTGTAAGACCTCTCGACATGTGAATGTAAAGCGCTTCGACAAGTCTGGAGGTCGCCACCGGGGCAGGTCTTGCGGGCCGGCTCAAAAAGCGAGGCGCGCGGCCATGGCGATGAAGAACGCGGAACGGCAGGACCGCCGTCGGCCCTGCCGTGACGATCGTGCCGGAGGCGGGACCTAGGCCGCGGCCAGCTTCATGGCGCTTCTGACGAACGCCTCCCGGAGCGTCTCGCAGGCCTGGGCGATGGCCGCGCGCGGCGCCGGGCTCTCGGTGATGGGGTTGAGCATCACGAAGTCATGGATAGTGCCCAGGTAGCGCGTGGCCGTGACGGTCACGCTGGCCTGCACGAGCCTGCGCGCGTAGGCCTCGCCCTCGTCGCGCAGCACGTCGCACTCGCCGGTGATGACGAGCGCCGGCGGCAGGCCCCTAAGCTGTTCCAGGCCGGCCCGCAGCGGCGACGCCGTGGGCTCCTCCCGGACCCGTGCGTCCGGGGCGTAGTTGTCCCAGAACCATTTCATGCCCTCGCGGGTCAGGAAATACCCCGTGGCGAACTCCCGGTACGAGGGCGTATCGAAGTTCGCGTCAGTCACGGGATAGAACAGCACCTGCTGCTCGATGCCCGGCCCGCCGCGCTCCTTGGCGAGCAGGGTCACGGCCGCGGCCATGTTGCCGCCCACGCTGTCCCCCGCCACGGCCAGGCGCGATGCGTCGGCGTTGATGGATGCCCCGTTCTCGGAGACCCATTTGGTGGCGGCGTAGGCCTCCTCGATGGCCACGGGATACCTGGCCTCGGGAGAGCGCGTGTACTCGACGAACACGACCGTGGCCTGGGCGCCGGTGGCGATCTCCCGGACCAGCCGGTCATGCGTGTCCTTGTCGCCCAGCACCCAGCCGCCGCCGTGGAAGTACATGATCACCGGCAGCATGTCCTGGCTGCCCTGCGGGCGGACGATGCGCAGCTCGACCTCGCCCCTGGGACCGACCGGTATGGTGCGATCGATTATGTCGGCTCCGGGCTTCGTCACGGCCGTTGTCTGCACATCCGACAGGACGCCGCGAGCGGCATCGACAGGAAGCTCGTTGATGGCCGGGCCGCCCTTCGCGGCCAGGGAGTCGAGGAATTTCCGGGTGCGGGGCTCCAGCACCGGGCTGCCTGCGTTTGTCCCATGCTCGTTCATGGCTGGCTCCTTTGGCTTGGCCGGGGCGGCGGACAACCCCGGATTGGCAGAAAGGGTCAGGCTAGCATCTGCGCGGGAGGCGGGACAAGGGCGGGAGGCGGGCAATAAGGAAAAAGGCCCTGGGCATTTGCTGCACAGAGCCTTACTTCTTCAGTATTGGCGGAAGCATATAGGAGTCGAACCTACCGACGACCTTTCGACCGTCCACCGGATTTGAAGTCCGGGCGCCACACCGGTGACGATATGCTTCCTCACGGGTTGGAGGCTCTTATCAGAACCGCCCATGCCTGGCAAGGATGACCACTGCTGGCCGCATGTCAAGGGCTTGGGCGCATCGTGATCCGTTGGCTCCTGCATCGTGGACAGGCGTGGGGCGGTGTGCTAGCAACCATTTTTCCAAGCTGGCTTCCAGCGATTTTTTCATCCGAGCCCGTTGCCTACTAGCCTTCCAGGGATTATTTATAGCTGCTTGCCTTTTTGGGCAGGCTCCCGCAATAACAAAAAGGCACAGATCATCCGGCGCCATCGGCGCACCCGGCCGGGTTGCCTGGCCGGCAACGCGGAGGAACACGTTGAATAGTTTTACCAAGAATCTCATCCTGTGGGTGACCATATCTCTGGTCATGATCGCCCTGTTCAACCTCTTCAACCAGCCGCAGACCGCCGAGACCAAGCTGCCGTACAGCGAGTTCCTGCAGCGGGTAGAGCAGGGCGACGTCCTGGAGGTCAAGATCCAGGGCCAGAAGATAGGCGGCGTCCTCGTCAGCGAGGAGCGCTTCGTGACCTACTCCCCGCAGGACGCGAACCTCGTCGGCAGGCTCATCGAGAACAAGGTCCGCGTGGTTGCCGAGCCGGAGGAGGCGGCGCCGTGGTACGTCACGGTGTTCGTCTCCTGGTTTCCCATGCTCCTGCTCATCGGCGTGTGGATCTTCTTCATGCGCCAGATGCAAGGCGGCGGGGGCAAGGGCGGCGCCCTGTCCTTCGGCCGCTCCAAGGCGCGGCTCACCTCGCCCGAGCAGGCCAAGGTCACCTTCGAGGACGTGGCCGGCGTGGACGAGGCCAAGGAGGAGCTGACCGAGATCGTCGAATTCCTCTCCGATCCCAAGCGCTTCACGCGCCTGGGCGGCCGCATCCCCAAGGGCGTGCTCCTGGTCGGCCCTCCGGGCACGGGCAAGACGCTGCTCGCCCGCGCCGTGGCCGGCGAGGCCGGCGTGCCTTTCTTCTCCATCTCGGGCTCGGACTTCGTCGAGATGTTCGTGGGCGTGGGCGCGGCCCGCGTGCGCGACCTGTTCGTGCAGGGCAAGAAGAACGCGCCGTGCCTCATCTTCATCGATGAGATCGACGCCGTCGGACGCCAGCGCGGAGCGGGCCTGGGCGGCGGCCACGACGAGCGCGAGCAGACCCTCAATCAGCTCCTGGTCGAGATGGACGGCTTCGAGTCCAACGAGGGCGTCATCCTCATCGCGGCCACCAACCGCCCCGACGTGCTCGACCCGGCGCTCCTGCGGCCCGGCCGCTTCGACCGCCAGGTGGTCGTGCCCACGCCCGACGTGCGCGGCCGCAAGAAGATCCTCGAGGTCCACTCCAGGCGCACGCCGCTGTCCAAGGAAGTGGATCTGGACGTCATCGCTCGCGGCACGCCAGGCTTCTCGGGCGCGGACCTGGAGAACCTCGTCAACGAGGCGGCCCTGCACGCGGCCAAGACGAACAAGACCCAGGTGGACATGAGCGATTTCGAGGAGGCCAAGGACAAGGTGCTCATGGGCAAGGAGCGCCGCAGCCTCATCCTCTCGGACGAGGAGAAGCGCATCACGGCCTACCACGAGGGCGGGCACGCCCTGGTCGCCAAGCTGCTGCCCGGCACCGACCCGGTGCACAAGGTCTCCATCATCCCGCGCGGCCGGGCCCTGGGCGTGACCATGCAACTGCCCGTGGACGACCGCCACAGCTACTCGCGCACCTTCATCAAGAACCAGTTGGCCATGTTTCTCGGCGGCCGCGCGGCCGAGGAGCTGTTCATGGGCGAGATCACCACGGGCGCGAGCAACGACATCGAGCGGGCCTCCAAGCTCGCGCGCAAGATGGTCTGCCAGTTCGGCATGAGCGAAAAGCTCGGGCCGCTCTCCTTCGGCGACAACCAGGATCAGGTCTTCCTGGGCAAGGAGTTGATCCACAGCAAGGACTACAGCGAGCAGACCGCGCAGGAGATCGACGCCGAGGTGCGGCGCTTCGTGGACGAGGCCTACCAGATCGCCCGCCAGCTCCTCAAGGAGAATGCCGAGGTCATGGAGCGCATCGCCCGCGCGCTTCTGGAGCGCGAGACCATCACGGGCGATGAGATCGATCTGCTCATCGCCGGCAGGGACCTGCCGCCCGTCGAGCCCCAGGACGCTGGAGGGCCTGGCAAGGACACGGACTTCGAGACCGCCCAGGCCAGGGCCCGCCAGGAGGACGCCCGCAAGTACGGCGACCGCAAGGAGGCCGAGAAGCAGGTCGGCAAGCCCGGCCCAAGCGATACGGCCAAGCGGGCCCAGGAGGAGGACGAGTTCATCCTCCATGGCGAGGACGACGACAAGAAGCTTCACTAGGTCCCGGACAGGCCTGCCGATGCATGGAACCGTCACCTGGGAAATCATGGGGGGCAGGGTCATTGGCCCCGCCCCCTTTCTCGTGGCGGGTATCCTCAACGTGACCCCGGATTCGTTCTATGACGGGGGAGGCCATGATGCCCCGGAGCAGGCAGCGGCGCACGCGGCCCGGCTGCTGGCCGAGGGCGCGGACATGCTCGACGTGGGCGGCGAGTCCACGCGGCCCGGCGCGCGGGTCGTGAGCGCGGGCGAGGAACTGGCGCGGATCATGCCGGCCATCGAGGCGGCGCTGGCCCTGCGCGACTCCCGCGGCGAGGTCCCGGCCGTGTCCGTGGACACGTACAAGGCCGGTGTGGCCGCACGGGTCCTGGATGCCGGGGCGGCCATCGTCAACGACATCTCGGCCTGCCGTTTCGACGAGGGGCTGGCCGACGTGCTCGCGCAGCATCGGCCTGGATATGTGCTCATGCACAGCCTGGGCCGACCGGCGGACATGCAGAGCGATCCGCGCTACGGCGACGTGGTCGAGGACATCCTGGCCTTCTTCGAGGAGCGCCTGGGATTTCTGATCAGCCGGGGCGTGCCGGAGCGGCGCATCGTGCTCGACCCCGGCATAGGCTTTGGCAAGACTCTGGCACATAATTTGGATATTCTCAGGCACGCGGATCGTTTTCTGACCCTGGGCAGGCCTGTGTACATGGGCCTGTCCAACAAGAGCCTTTGGGGGAAGCTCCTGGGGCTTGGGCCCCCGGAGCGGCGGACGGCCACCGCGGTGGCCACGGCCCTGACCTGGGCCAAGGGAGCGCGCATCCACCGCGTGCACGAGGTGGCTCTGGCGCGGCAGAGCCTGCGCATCGCGGAAGCGCTTGCCTGAGTCCGCGGATGGGGCTATGTGCCCTCGTGCCGACACCCTCGGCCCCATGCTCCGCGACCGGCTGAGCTCTACAGCCATCACTGCTGGACCGGCTGCAATCGCCATGGAGATCCGAATCTGTTCGGAATAGACTTCACCCAGATCTCCTGGAAGGAGCTCCTGGACTTCGTCCTGGTCTCCTTCGTCTATTACAGGCTCATCCTCCTGGTGAAGGGCACGCGAGCCGTGCCCGTCATGTACGGGCTGGTGCTCGTGGTGCTCCTGTACTACTTCTCCAGCGAGCTCGGCCTGACCACGCTCAACTGGCTCCTGCAGAACTTCCTGGGCTCCATCTTCCTGGTCATCATCATCCTGTTCCAGGCGGACATTCGCAAGGGCCTGGCCGCCGTGGGCACGGGCGGCCTGTTTCGACGCACCCGCGGCGTGCACGAGAAGGCCCTGGAGGAGATCGTGCGCGCCTTGACCTCCATGGCCCAGATGCGCGTCGGCGCGCTCATCGTCATCGAGAAGACCGTGCCCCTGGGCGATGTCGGCGAGCGCGGCATTCCCGTGCGCGGCGAGGTGACCAAGGAGCTGCTCATGACCATCTTCCATCCGGGCACGCCCCTGCACGACGGCGCGGTCATCATCCAGGGCGGCTCCATCATGGCCGCCGGCTGCGTCCTGCCCCTGACCACGGACCCCAGGCTCGCCTCGCAGTACGGCACGCGGCACCGCGCGGCCCTGGGCATCAGCGAGGAGACCGACGCCGTGGTCACGGTGGTCAGCGAGGAGCGCGGCACCATCTCCGTGGTCATCGACGGCAAGCTCGTCACCAACCTGGACGAGACCCGCCTGCGCAGGGTCATCCGCAACGCCTGGGCGAGGTAGGCGCATGAAGAGCAACTGGCAGTTCCTGCTCATCGCCCTCATCCTCGGCTTCTACTCCTGGTATTCCGTGTCCTTCGAGCAGAAGGTCGATTCCACCGTCCAGGTGCGTCTGGAGACCACCAACCAGCCCCGCGACCTTGTCGTGCGCGAGGGGCTCATCAGCACCATCGACGTGGTGGTGCGCGGCCCCAAGAGCCTGGTGCGCTCCGTGGACTCGCGCAAGATCGGCTACTCCCTGGACCTGGGCGCGCTCAAGCCCGGCGAGAACATCGTCAACTTCACGCCCGACCGCATCCCGCTCAAGGGCGCCGTGGAGGTCGTGGAGATCAAGCCGCCGCGCATCATCCTCCACGCGGAGGAGGTCGCCCGCAAGGAGGTGCCGGTCACGGTGGCCTGGTCGGGCAAGCTCGCCCCGGACTGGCTGCTCAAGGAGAAGCTCGTGGAGCCGCGGAAGGTCGTCCTGCGCGGCCCCAAGTCCCAGGTGGACAAGGTGGACAAGCTGAGCACCCTGGAGATCAAGGTCGAGGGCCAGACGCCGCTCATGTTCGAGAACTCCGTGGCCCTGGACGTGCCTGGCGACATGAGCGCCGAGCCCTCCAAGGTCAAGACGCTGCTCGTCTTCGGCCCCAAGACGAGCGAGATATGGGTGCGGGTTCCGCTGGAGATCGAGCCCGCCAGCGCCAAGCGGATCTCCGATTACCGGCCGCGGGAAGTCCGGCTGCACCTCGAGGCGCCGCTCCGGCTCATCAACGAGGACAAGATCCACCAGCAGGTGCGCGCCGTGCTGCGCATCGACCCCGATGTGGACCCCGGCCGCTATACCCTTCCTTTCCAGGTGCGGCTACCGGAGCACACGACGCTGCTCAAGACCAGGCCCGAAGCCATCGAGATCACGATCAGAAAATGATCCCTTGACCTTTCCCAGCGCATTCGTTGGTGTATGAAAAGCTTTGTACGCTTCATGATCGAGAAGAGGATATCCATGGCCAAGAAACTGTTCGGCACTGATGGCATGCGCGGCACGGTGAACATCCATCCCATGGTGCCCGAGATCGCCCTGCGCCTCGGCCTGGCCGCCGGGAAGTTCTTCCGCAACGGATCCAAGCGCCACAAGGTCGTCATCGGCAAGGATACGCGGCTGTCGGGCTACGTGTTCGAGACGGCCCTGACCTCGGGCCTGTGCGCCTCGGGCATGCACGTCCTGCTCGTGGGGCCCATGCCCACGCCGGCCATCAGCTTCCTGACCCGCAACATGCGCGCCGACCTGGGCATCGTCATCTCCGCCTCGCACAACCCGTTCCAGGACAACGGCATCAAGCTCTTCGACCGCAACGGCTTCAAGCTTCCGGACGAGGCCGAGGACGAGCTGGCGGCCATGGTCCTGAGCGACGGCAAGGACTGGGATTACCCGTCGCCCGACAAGGTCGGCCGCGCCTTCAGGATCGAGGACAGCCCCGGCCGCTATATCGTCTCGCTCAAGAACACGCTCCCACAGGCCTTGACCCTGGAGGGCCTGCGCATCGTGCTCGACTGCGCCAACGGGGCCACGTACAAGGTGGCCCCGCTGCTCTTCGAGGAGCTTGGGGCCGAGGTCATCAAGCTCGGGGTCGATCCCAACGGCCTGAATATCAACGATAAGTGCGGCTCACTCCACCCGGAGGTGCTGGCCGCCAAGGTCCGCGAGACCAGGGCCGAGATCGGGCTGGCCCTGGACGGCGACGGCGACCGGCTCATCGTGGTGGACGAGAAGGGCGCCGTGCTGGACGGCGACCAGATCATGGCCATCTGCGCCAAGGACCTGGCCGGGCGCGGCGAGCTGCCCGGCAACCTCCTGGTGGCCACGGTCATGAGCAACATGGCCCTGGAAGTGTTCATGAAGGACATGGGCGGCCGGCTCCTGCGCACGCCCGTTGGCGACCGCTACGTGGCCGAGGCCCTGCGGCGCGAGGGCGGAGTGCTGGGCGGCGAGCAGTCCGGGCACATCATCTTCTCCAGACATGCCACCACGGGCGACGGCATCCTTGCGGCCCTGCAACTATTACGTATAATGCAGGAACGGGGCAAGCCGCTCTCGGAATTGGCCAAGCTGCTGGAACCTTTCCCCCAGACCCTCGTCAATGTGCGCGTGGCCCGCAAGGCGCCTTTCGACGAGATCCAGGCCGTGCAAAAGGCCTTGGCGGACGCCGAGGAGAAGCTCGGGGGGCGGGGCCGGGTGCTCCTGCGCTACTCGGGCACGGAGCCCCTGGCCAGGGTCATGGTGGAGGGGCAGGACCACGAGCTCGTCAAGCAGTTGAGCTCGAACCTGGCCGGCGTCATCGAGGCGAGCCTGCGCTAGCCGCCCGGCCCGCGGCGGCCCCGCCGTAGTCACATGTGGGACCTGATCCGGTAGCTCAAAACAGGAGTCTCCACCAGATGCGCATTACCCAGGTCGTCGTTCCCGTCGCCGGATGGGGCACCAGGTCGCTGCCCGCCACCAAGAACATTCCCAAGGAGATGCTCCCGGTCTTCAAGAAGCCCGTGGTGCAATACGTGGTCGAGGAGGCCATCGGCGCGGGATTGAAGGACGTGGTCTTCATCAACAACCAGAACAAGAAGATCCTGGAAGACCACTTCGACTATAACCTGGCTCTGGAGGGCGTGCTGGAGCGCGCCGGGAAGAAGGATCTGCTGCGGACCGTGCGCGACGTGGCCGAGATGGTCAACATCACCTCCGTGCGCCAGAAGGTCCAGCTCGGCCTGGGGCACGCGGTGCTCTGCGCGCGCGACGTGGTCAAGAAGGACCCCTTCGCGGTCATGGTCGGCGACGATCTCATCTTCAGCGCCGAGCCGGGCATCAAGCAGGTCCTGGAGGTCGCGCGCAGCGAGAACATGCCCGTGGTGGGCGTCATGGAGGTTCCTCCCGCCAAGGTCTCCAGGTACGGCATCATCCGCGCCGAGGAGTTCGCGCCCGGCCGCTACCGGGTGCGCGGCGTGGTCGAGAAGCCCGATCCCTCCGACGCTCCATCCAGACTGGCCATCGTGGGCCGCTACGCCCTGACCCCGGAGATATTCGAGCTTCTGGAACGCACCCAGCCCGGCCATGGCGGAGAGATCCAGCTCACGGACGCGCTGCAAACCCTGGCACGCAACAACCGCCTGCTGGCGGTCAAGATACGCGGCCAGCGATTCGACACGGGCGACTGGGTGGACTATCTCACGGCCAACATCTATTTCGCGCTCCAGGACGAGGAATTGCGCTACGATCTCGTCAAGCGGCTCCAGGAGCTGCTATCCTGCAAGTAAACCGGCGATGGCCGGCATGCGAGTCCTTGCGGCCCTGACCGGAGCGCCCGGCCAGGGCCGCTGTGTTGCCGGGCCTGGACAGTTGCGCCCCGGCGCGTGATGATGGGCGCTGGTGACGACCTGCGCCGGAAACACCGGAGACAGGGCATTTTCACTTTGAAAATGCCCTGCAAGCCAGGCCTTGGCCTGCCGCCACGCAGGCGTGGGCGCAATTCACTTGCGCCGTTAACGCCGGAGCGAGCGTCTCAATGTCAAACTGCTATAAGAGCCACGAACAAAACCTGATCCGACCTGATAAAAAGTTAGCAATAGCAATGACTAGGAGAGTGACTGAGGGGTTTTGTTGCTAGCTCTAAGTTGATCTGCTCTAAGGAACTGGCCATGAGCGCATTCTGGAAGGCGGCCCTTCTGCGGCCACCCTTCGCCACGCTGACATACTCTGGGCCTGACTGGCTGCCCGGCTCTGCTTGGCGGCCGGGGCTGCGCGCATTGGCGCCCCTGGGCAAGTCGCTGGCCGCCGTGGTGCTCGTGGGCGAGGAGCATACGCCGCCCGAAGGCCTTGAGCTGCGCGACCTGCTCTGGCCGCTGGAGCGTGACCCGCTCCTGGGCCTCGCCCATGTGGAGCTGGCGGCCTCCCTGGCCGAGCGGCAGCTCATCCCGTCCGGGCAGGTGCTCGCCTCGGTGCTCCCGGCCGGATTGCGCTCGGCCGCGGTGCGCTTCGCGGTCTCCGGCTTCGACTTCCCGTCCAGCATCACGGCCAGGGATCTGGCGGCCATGGCTCCCGAGGCCCTGCGCCGGCTGGCCATGCTCTGGTCCCAGGGCCGCATGCTCCCGGTCGAGCCCCGCGAGCGCGAGGTCTACGCCGTGCTCAAGATCGATCCGCCCTGGCCGCTCAGGCCCGGAGCAGCCCGCCAGGCCGAGATCCTCGAGTTCCTTCACGACCGGGGGGCCGTGCCCAGGGCCACGCTCCTCAAGACCCTGGCCAAGGGCGCCGACGCGGCCCTGCGCGGCTTGGTCAAGCGCGGCCTGGTGGCCGTCGGGCCGCCGCCCGCGGACCTGGAGGACGAGACGGCCTGCCCGGCGGACAGCCTGATCCCGTCCTGGCCGGATCCCACGCAGGAGCAGGCCGCGGCCCTGTCCGATCTGTCCGCGGCTTTGCGCCAAGGCGCCGGGCAGTCGCGGCTCCTGTTCGGCATCACCGGCAGCGGCAAGACCATGGTTTACCTGCGCCTGGCCGAGGAATGCCTGGCCTCGGGCCGCTCGGCCGTGCTCCTGGCGCCCGAGGTGGCCCTGGCCTGCGCTCTGCACCGCCAGGCCCGCGAGCGTTTGCCCGGCCGCACGGTGCGCCTCTTCCACGGCTACCAGTCCCAGTCCAAGCGCGAGCGCGCCTTCCGCGAGATCGCCGCCGCGCGCGAGCCCGTGCTCGTGGTGGGCACGCGCTCGGCCCTGTTCCTGCCCGTGCGCAGGCCAGGGCTCATCGTGCTCGACGAGGAGCACGACGAGTCCTACAAGCAGGACGAGCGGCTGACCTACCAGGCCAAGGAAGTCGCCTGGGTCCTGGCCCGCCAGTCCGGAGCGCTCCTCGTGCTCGGCTCGGCCACGCCCGACGTGAAGACCTTCCATGCCGCCGAGACCGGCCAGGTGCCGGCGGTGCGCCTGACGCAACGGGTGGGGAGCAGCGCGCTGCCCAGCGTGGAGCTCGTGGACCTGCGCGAGGAACGCTCCTCGCCGCTGGCGTCCCCCACCGTGCAGGCCTTGCGCGAGACCGTCGAGGCCGGCGAGCAGGCCATCATCATGCTCAACCGCCGGGGCTATGCGCCGCTCATGTACTGCCTGGACTGCGGCCAGACCGTGAAGTGCCCCGAGTGCAGCGTGGGCCTGACCTTCCACCGGGCGCGCGGCAGGCTGGTCTGTCATTACTGCGGTCACGCGTCCGAGTTCCCGGCCCCTTGCCCCGCGTGCGGGGCGGCCAACTTCCTGCCCCTGGGCGAGGGCACGGAGCAGTTGGAAGAGGTTCTGTCTCACGTGCTCCCGCCCGAGACGGCCATCCTGCGCATGGACCGCGACTCCACGCGCCGCCAGGAGCGATTGGAGGAGATCCTGCGCGATTTCTCCTCGGGCAAGGCCCAGGTGCTCGTGGGCACGCAGATGCTCTCCAAGGGGCACCACTTTCCGGGCGTGACCCTGGTGGCCGTGGCCGACGCCGACCTGGGGCTCAACCTGCCCGATTACCGCGCGGCCGAGCGCACCTTCCAGCTCATCGTGCAGGTTTCGGGGCGCGCCGGGCGCGGAGAGCGTCCCGGCCGCGTGCTCGTGCAGACCCGCGATCCCGGCAACCGCTTCTGGACGCACGTGCTGACCCACGACTACCGGGCCTTTTACGCCCAGGAGCTTGAGCTTCGACGGCGTTACGGCTACCCGCCGTTCTCCCGGCTGGCCCTGGTGCGCATGAGCTTCCCCGCGGCCTGGGAGCAGGGGCCGCAGTCCCTGGCCAGGCTGGCCCAGGCCCTGCGCGAGGAGGCCGCCGCGCGCGGCGTGCGCGCCCTGGGGCCGGCGCCCGCGCCCATCGCCATGCTGCGCGGCCGCAAGCGCTTCAACTGCCTGCTCAAGGCCGCTGACTGGCCGTCCATTCGCGCCGTGTACGCCAGGGCCGACGCCCTCGTCACTCCGGGCGGCGAGCTGCGCCTCGGCCTGGACCTGGACCCGCTGAATATGCTGTGAACCGAGAGAGGGCGCTGCCCTCTCTCGGGCTCTCTCCCGCCAGGGAACTGATTTGACTCGGGCCGTCCTGGCCCTCGCCCCGAGGGCGTCGCCCAAGGCGGCGACGTCCAATCGTGCTGTCCTGCACGATTGTCCCCTGGATCCGCGTGATGGGAAAAGGCCGGTCCGCGAGAACTTGAATGCGCTCGCG
>JAEYTO010000119.1 GCA_023433925.1 Pseudomonadota bacterium
CCACATGGCGGCGCGAGCCGCACGAACTAAGGAGCCATAGCTATGCTGATAAAGGACTGGATGAGCACTCCGGTGATCACCGTCGGTCCCGACGAATCCATGATGAAGGCTTCCAAGCTCATGAAGGACAAGACCATCCGCCGCCTGCCCGTGGTGGATGACAAGGGCAAGCTCATCGGCATCGTCACGGATCGCGACATCAAGGAGGCTTCGCCCTCCAAGGCGACCACGCTGGACATCCACGAGCTGTACTACCTGCTCTCGGAGATCAAGGTCAAAGACATCATGACCAAGAACCCCGTGCGCCTGAAGTCCGAGGACAGCGTGGAGAAGGCCGCGGTGCTCCTGTCCGACAGGACCCTGGGCGGCCTGCCCATCGTCGACGACGACGATGGCGTCGTGGGCATCATCACCGAAAAGGACATGTACGACGTCCTCATCGAGATCACCCGCGTGCGCGACGGCGGCGTGCAGATGGGCTTCCAGCTCCCGCGCACGCCGGGCGCGCTCAAGCCCGTGCTTGAAGACATCGCGGGCAGCGGGGCCAAGATCCTGTCCATCATTACAGTATACCCCAAGGGCCAGCCCGACCGCAAAGCCTTCATCCGCATCGACGAGATGGAGAAGTCGGAACTCAACAAGCTCAGGGATCTGCTCACCTCGCGCTACGAGTTGCTCTTCTTCCTTCGCGACAACCTGAATTCACTCATCTAACGCATTGTGCGAATCAACTGAGAGAGGGCTCTGCCCTCTCTCAGACTCTCTCTCGCCAGGGGAATGATTGACTCGGGCCGTCCTGGCCCTCGCCCTGCGGGCGTCGCCCAAGGCGGCGACGTCCGATTCCGCTCTCCTGCGGAATCGTGACTCGGGCCGTCCTGCACGATTGTTCCCTGGACCCCACGATATTCCTGGGATCGCCTCAGACTTGGTCATGCGGACGGCAAGTATGCGGGTTTGAAGATACGGCCTAATCGGCGGCCATGTCGTCGTGCCGCGCGCCTTCGGCGGCCGCTCCCCGCCCCTTGAGCAGCGACAGTTTCACGCCGTGCTCGCGGCTGGGCGACAGGCCGTGGATCGTCTCGGCCTGGGACGCGAAGAGGTCCAGCGGGTGGTGGCTGATGACCAGCACCTGAAGGTTCAGACGCTCGGCGATGGTGCGGATGAGCTTCATGAAGCGGGGCACGAGCTCGGGCTTGAGCCAGCAGTCCTGCTCGTCGAGCACGAGGAAGGGCCGGTGGCGCGCCGGGTCGAGCTGGGACAGGGCGATGAGCCGCAGCGACACGGAGATGATGTTGCACACCGAGCCGCCCTGGCCCACGAGGATGTCCTCCTCTTGACCCTGGTTCTCGATGTGGAAGCTGACTTGCAGCCGGCCGGCCTTGGTCTCGCGCTCGCTCTTGACCACGCGGTCCTGGCCCAGGATCTCGCGGATGGCCTGGGTCAGGTTGGCCTCGATCTCGTCGAGCAGCTCGCCGAAGAGCGACCGGGACAGCTTCTCCAGGAGCGCCTCGGCCTTGGGCGCCATGTCGAGGAAGGCCGTGATACCCTTCAGCTCGGCCGTGGCGCGCAGGTAGTCCTTGTGCCGCGTCTCGGCCACGCCGGCCAGGCCGTCCAGGCGGCGCTCCAAGTCACGAGGATCGGCCAAGTCGGTCAAGTCAGCCAGGTCGGCCAGCCCGTTCTGATCGGCGGGCGCATGGGTGTCAGCCGAACCCCGCGTTCCGGCAGGGCCGGATGGTGCGGGTTCTCTGGGTACATCGCGGCCGAAAGCGCTCACGGCACGTCCCTCTGGCTCTCGTGGCCCGGAGGCGGAGGAGCCTTGGCCGGCAGGGGCCGCAGCCGGCCCGTGGCCACGATCCAGCCAGCCAGCAGCCCGAGCGGGATCCAGCCCAGCAGGCCCAGGTAGGCCACGGCTAGGTCGGGCTTGCCGTCCGTGGCCATGAGCACGAGCGACGCGCCCACGGCGTTGGTCGAGGCGTGCGCCAGGCTCGCGCACCAGATGGAGCCCGAGGCGGCCAGGAGCCAGCCGAAGATGATGGACAGGAGCACGCAGCTCACGGTGAACACGAGCACGCCCAGGAGCGGGTTGTCCGGGAAATTGTAGCCGCGCAGGTTGAGCGGCAGGTGCCACAGGGACCAGAGGCAACCCGTGGCCACGGCCGCGACCAGGGGCTTGCCGCGGAAGATGCGCTGCTGGAGGTAGCCGCGCCAGCCGAACTCCTCGCCGAAGAGGATGGGCGTGGCCAAGGCCGCCGAGGCCAGGGAGACCATGAGCATGCTGAACCGCCCGACATTCTCCGGCTGGGCCGCGCCCTCGGGCAGGGGCAGGCCGGCCAGCCCGGATTGGAAAGTCCAGTCCACCTCGGCCAGACCGAAGAGCTGGGCGGCCAGGAGCACCAGGGCCACGCCCGGCAGGGGCAGGAACCAGGCCAGCAGGTAGTATCGCCAGCCCTGGCGCATGCGCAGGCCAAGGCCCGCGTCGCCGAAGCCCTGGTCCACCCACAGCCGCACGGCGATGGCCGCCAGGGCCGGCGCGAACGCGCCCTGGAGCACGGCCCAGCGGATGTCCGGGCTGCCGGGCTCCCAGCCCTGGCCCGCAAGCCCGTGCCACAGGGCCCAGGAGAGGCCGAAGCTGGCGATGATGTAGGCCATCAGGCCCGCGCCGCGCCGGCTCATCGCCCGTCCTCCAGACCGCGCTCCACGGCGGCCAGGTCCGCGCGGATGGCCTCGACATGGCCGCGGTACTCGGCCACCAGGCGGGCGTTCTCGGCCCGGCGCTCGGCCAGCAGCCGCTCGAGCTCGGCCGGGTCGGACGTGCCGTACTCGGCCTGGGCGCGCTCCTCCATCTCGCGCAGCTGCTGGCTCAGGTTGGCCAGGTTCTGCTCCGTGCGCACGCGCTCCTCGCGCAGCTTGTCGTACTCCGTGCGCAGCCTGGCCAGCTCCTGCTCAAGAAGCTGATCCTGCTGAGCGCCCGGCGCGGCCTGGCCGGCCTGGCCGACTTGGCCGGATCGGGCGGGCTGGCCCGGTTGAACTGGACGGCCCGACTGGCCGGCGTCATTTCGATTCGTCATGGACGACCTCCTCGTACAGCTCCCAGACCAGGGCGGCCTCGGGAAGCTCGGGGTTCACGTTGGCCTGGAGGAACTCGCGCAAGCCCGCGCCCTCGGCCGTGCGGCGCCAGGCCAGCCGCTCCAGGCCGCTCAGGAACTGGGACTCGACCTCGGCCAAGGCCTCCTCCTCGGGCGGGAAATCCTGGTCCGGGAACACGGCCGCGAAGGGCCGGTGCGGAACCGTGAAGGGCTCCAGCTCCTCCATGTCCGGCCGCCACACGCAGGCCCTGGGCGTGCGCTCCATGGTCCGGCGCGAGAAGGTCAGGCGGGTGATGTTGCCGGGATTGCACCAGCGCGTGGAGCCCATGACCTGCATGGACTGGGGCCGGTGGATGTGGCCGTTGATGATCCAGTCCACGCCCGGGACTTCGCGCACGCGCACCTGCTTGTCCGGGTAGTCCGGGAAGTTCACGTTGTGGTGCGTGAGCCAGACCACCCACTCCTCGTCGCCCCGGTCGAAGGCGTGCGGGATGGGCGAGCCGTCGGGCGATGCGCCCACGAGCGCGCGGCCGCGCGGGGTGACGAGGCCGAAGGCCGGGCCCGGCTCGCCGAGCACGCGCACCACGCCGGCCGCTTCGAGCACTGCCAGGGACACGTCCTGGGTGTAGCGGGCCTGGTACTTGTCGTGGTTGCCCACGAGCACGAAAGGCCGCCAGGGCGAAAACAGCTCGATGAGCGCCACGAGCAGCGCGTTGGGGTTCTCGCGCGGCCAGTGGAACAGGTCGCCCAGGAAGACCGGCACGAGGTCGTTGACCGCCGCGTGCTCCAGGCAGGCCGCGACCTTGGCCAACACCTGCTCCATGTAGCCCTCCAGGCGCTGACCCGGCGGCGTGGCCGCGAAGTGGGCGTCCGGGATGAGCATGAGCCCGCTGGCGCGGATGTCTTCAACGGACATGGGCGACTCCGTGGGACTTGGGACGCCCGGCGGGCGAACCGAGAGAAGGCTCCGCCCTCTCTCGGGCTCTCACCCGGCAGGGGAATAATTCCCCCGCGCCCCTCATTTTCACAGGATACGCCTGGGGCGCACGGGTGCGCCGACGGTTTGCCGAGGCCGGGAGGTCATTCCGCATGAACATCCTCCTGGGTTTGGCGCAGGGTTTCGCCGCAGGCGTGGCGGCGCAGGAAAGCTTCGGCGTCCATGCGCCCGCCGCACAGCGGGCAGGAGCCGATCTCGGCCAGCCGGGCCGCGATGCGGCCCTCGCAGGAAGCCAGGGCCTCGCCCAGGGCGGCCATGCGCCCGCCAAGGGCCTGCTCCTGGCGCTTCAGCTCGCGCAGGGCGCGGGATGCCTCGGCCAGGCCGCGCGTGGCGGCCGGCTCGGGTGGCGGCATGAGATTGGCCGCGCGGCCCGCGCGCACCTCCAGTACGGTCAGGTGCGCCTCCAGCCCGCGCCGCTCGGCGAGCAGGCTCGCCAGGCGCTGCGCCCCGAAGAGCGCCGGCGGCTCGCGCAGAGCCTCCAGGGCCTGCCTGCGCCGGGTGACTCTGGCCATGGCCGTGCGGCGCGTGGCCTGCATCTCCAGATGCCTGGCCAGCCGTTCGGCCGGGAAGAGCCTCGGCGGTTCGGCCAAGGGCTCCAGCGCCGCCTTGCGGCCTTCGGCGCGCAGTTTCTCGGCCGCCAGCCGCGCCCGGCGGAGCAGGGCCTCGGCCAGCCGCGCGGCCGGCCATAGCTGTGGGGGCTGCGCCACGCGGGCCTGGATCTCGGCCCGCTCGCGCAGGGCCGTTAGGCTCCGGCTCGCGCGGCGCAAGCCAACGGCCATGTCCGCCAGCGCCGGCAAGACGACCATGGCCTGGCGCGCGGCGTCGTGCTCGGCGCGTGCGGCGG
>JAEYTO010000061.1 GCA_023433925.1 Pseudomonadota bacterium
GGCGATAACGCCACGTTCATGGTCGAGCTGATCGCGCCCATCGCCATGGAGAAGGGCCTGCGCTTCGCCATCCGCGAGGGCGGCCGCACCGTGGGCGCCGGCGTGGTCTCTGAAATCACGGAGTAAGACAATGGTTGCAATGACGAGCGATCGCATCCGCATCAAGCTGAAAGCCTACGACTACCGCATCCTCGACAAGGCGGTGGCCGAGATCGTTGATACGGCGCGCAACACCGGAGCGGCCATTGCCGGGCCCATCCCGCTTCCGACCAACATCAACAAGGTGACGGTCAACCGTTCGGTGCATGTGGACAAGAAGTCGAGGGAGCAGTTCGAGCTGCGCATCCACAAGCGCCTGCTCGATATCCTTGAACCTACGCAGCAGACCGTCGACGCGTTGGGCAAGCTGTCCCTGCCCGCTGGCGTGGATGTCGAAATAAAGCTGTAGCGCGAGGAAGGACATGGCCAACAACAATCTCGGATTACTCGGCCGCAAGCTGGGCGTGACCCGGGTCTTCGCCGACGACGGCACCATCACCGCGGTGACGGTCTTGGCCGTCGGCCCCTGCCCGGTGCTCCAGGTCAAGAACGCGGATACTGACGGCTACACCGCCCTGCAGGTCGGCTTCGACCCCATTCCCGAGCGCAAGCTGAACAAGCCCGAGCGCGGACACCAGTCCAAGGCCGGCAAGGGCAGCTTCCGCTTCGTGCGCGAATTCCGCCTGGATGACGTGTCGAGCTATCAGGTGGGGCAGGAATTGACCATGGAGATGTTCGCGCGCGGCGAGCGGGTCAAGATCACCGGCACCTCCAAGGGCAAAGGCTTCCAGGGCGTCATCAAGCGCTACAACTTCTCCAGCCAGCGCGATTCGCACGGCGCGGAGAAGGTGCACCGCTCTCCGGGCTCCGTGGGTAACAACACGTATCCGGGCCGCGTCATCCCAGGCAAGCGGATGCCCGGCCACATGGGCGATCGCCGGGTCACCTACCAGAACCTGGAGATCCTCGAGGTGCGCCCCGAGGAGAACATCATCCTCATCAAGGGCCAGGTTCCGGGCGCCAAAAACAGCCTGATCATGGTTCGCAAGCAGAGCTAGAGGTAAGACCATGGCTGTCGTGAAAGTACTCGATCAAACGAAGCAAGAAGTCGGAAATCTCGAGCTGGCGCCCGAAATTTTCGAGGTGCCCGTGCGGCCCGAGATTCTGAACCTGGTCGTGCGCGCCCAGCGCGCCGCGGCTCGCTCCGGCACGCACATGACCAAGAACCGCGCGCTCATCACCGGCGGCGGCAAGAAGCCCTGGCGCCAGAAGGGCACGGGCCGCGCCCGCGCGGGCAGCAGCCGTTCCCCGCTGTGGCGGCACGGCGCCACCACCTTCGGCCCCATGCCTCGGTCGTACGCCTTCAAGGTCAACAAGAAGGTGCGCTCCCTGGCGCTGAAGATGGCGCTTTCCTCCCGGCTGGCCGCCAATGACCTCATGGTGCTCAACGGGATCACCATGCCCGAGGTCAAGACCAAGAAGTTCGTCGAGGTCGCCAAGCAGCTCGGACTCCAAAAGGCCTTGATAGTCCTGAGCGAAGCTGATAATAGCCTCACTCTTTCGGCCCGGAATGTCCCGGATATCAAGGTACTTAAGGCGGATCAGCTCAACGTCTTCGACGTTCTGAAGTATCCGCAGCTGGTGATGCTCCAGAGCGCCGTGGAGTCCGTACAGGAAAGGTTGAAATAGCCATGGATTATACACAGATACTCATCAAGCCTGTGATATCCGAGAAGGCGACGGACATGAAGGAGGCCAGCAATCAGGTCGCCTTCTACGTCCATCCGGCTGCCAACAAGATCGAGATCCAGAAGGCCGTGGAAGAGGTCTTCAAGGTCAAGGTCGAGGCCGTGAACGTCATCCGCAGGAAGCCGCAGGCACGGCAGCGCCAAGGTAGAACTGTCGGCAAGGAGTCCGGCTATAAAAAAGCCTATGTGACACTTGCCGCGGGCGACAAAATCGAGTTCTTCGAAGGAGTGTAAGACATGGCTGTTCGCAAGCTCAAGCCCACGTCTGCGGGACGTCGCTTCCAGACGGTCTCGGACTTCGAGGAAATCACAAAAACGACGCCCGAGAAGTCCCTGACCGAAGGCCTTACCAAGAAGGCCGGCCGCAACAACAATGGTCGCATGACCTCCCGCCGTCGCGGCGGCGGCCATAAGAGGCTGTACCGCCTCATCGACTTCAAGCGGGACAAGCTCGACGTGCCGGCCAAGGTCGCCAGCATCGAGTACGATCCCAACCGTAGCGCCCGCATCGCGCTCCTGCACTATGCGGACGGCGAGAAGCGCTACATCCTGGCGCCTGTCGGCATCAACGCCGGCGATCAGGTCCTGGCCGGCGACAGCGCGGACATCAAGCCCGGCAATGCGTTGACCCTGATCAAGATTCCGGTGGGCACCATCGTGCATAACGTGGAGCTGTATCCCGGCCGCGGCGGGCAGTTCTGCCGCGCCGCCGGCACGTACGCCCAGGTCATCGCCAAGGAGGGCCACCACGCCCTGCTGCGCATGCCCTCGGGCGAGGTGCGCAAGGTGCTGGCTGCCTGCGTGGCCACCGTCGGCCAGGTCGGCAACATCCAGCACGAGAACATCGACCTCGGCAAGGCCGGCCGTAATCGCTGGCTCGGTCGCAGGCCCAAGGTGCGCGGCGTGGCCATGAACCCCGTCGATCACCCGCTGGGCGGCGGCGAGGGCAGGAGCTCTGGCGGCCGTCATCCGGTCTCCCCGTGGGGCATGCCGACCAAGGGCTACAAGACCCGGAGCCGCAAGAAGCAATCGTCCAAGCTGATCGTCAAGCGCCGCGGCGAGAAATAGGAGTAGACCATGCCCAGATCGCTCAAGAAAGGGCCCTTCGTCGACGACCACCTTCAGAAGAAGGTGGAGAAGGCCAACGAGACCAGGGACCGCCGGGTGATCAAGACCTGGTCCCGGCGCTCGACAATCGTCCCGGATATGGTCGGGATGACCTTCGCCGTGCACAACGGCCGCAAGTTCATCCCTGTGTTCGTCAGCGAGAACATGGTCGGCCACAAGCTCGGGGAGTTCGCCCCGACCAGGACTTACTTTGGCCATGCCGCGGACAAGAAGTCCAAAGCGGCCAAGAAGTAAGGGGTGAGCGATGGAAGCCACAGCTACCGCTAAATTCATTCGCGTCTCCCCGCAGAAGACCAGACTTGTTGCCCGCAACATCAATGGTCTTCCGGTCGAGGACGCGCTCAATGTGCTCAAGTTCACGCCCAAGAAGGCCGCGCGGGCCGTGAGCAAAGTCCTGCACTCCGCCGTGGCCAATGCCGAGCAGATGCCTGGCGTGGACATTGACTCCCTGAAGGTCAAGCAGGTCATCATCAATCCGGGGCCCATCTGGAAGCGCATCATGCCCCGAGCCATGGGCCGCGCCTACAGGGTTCTGAAACGGACCAGCCACATCACCGTGGTTGTCGAGGAAAGCTAAGAGGCGAACATGGGTCAAAAAGTCCATCCCTACGGTTTTCGGCTTGGGTACAACAAGAACTGGTTGTCCCGCTGGTACAGCAAAAAGGATTATCCCGACTTCGTGTACGAGGATGACCGCATCCGCAAGTACGTGAAGAAGGCCCTGTACCACGCCGGTCTGTCGCGCATCGAAATCGAGCGCGCCGGGGGCAAGGTTCGCCTCGTCATCCACACGGCCCGGCCCGGTATCGTCATTGGTCGCAAGGGCGTGGAGATCGAGAAGATTCGCGATACGCTGAAGCACAAGTTCCAGCGCGACTTCTCCATCGAGGTCATCGAGATTCGCCGCCCGGAAATCGACGCCCAGCTCGTGGCGGAGAACATCGCCCTGCAGCTTGAGCGCCGCGTGGCCTTCCGCCGCGCCATGAAGCGCACCGTGGGGCTGGCCCGCAGGTTCGGCGCCGAAGGCATCAAGCTGTCCTGTTCCGGTCGTCTGGCCGGCGCCGAGATCGCCCGCCAGGAATGGTACCGCGACGGCCGCGTGCCGCTGCAGACCCTGCGCGCCGATCTCGACTACGGATTCGCCGAAGGCCGCACCACCTACGGAATCATCGGGGTCAAGGTGTGGATATTCAAGGGTGAGATCTTAGACGAGGTGCAACAGTAATGCTGAGCCCCAAAAGAGTAAAATTCCGCAAAAGGCAGAAGGGACGCATGAAGGGCAATGCCACCCGCGGCACCCTGATCTCCTTCGGCGATATCGGCATCAAGACGCTGGAGCATGGCAAGCTGACTTCCCAGCAGATCGAGGCAGCCCGTGTGGCCATCATGCGCCACATCAAGCGCGGCGGCAAGGTCTGGATCCGCGTCTTCCCCGATCAGCCCATCACCTCCAAGCCCGCCGAGACCCGGCAGGGCAGCGGCAAGGGCGCGCCGTCGGGCTGGATCGCTCCCGTGCGGCCCGGGCGCATCCTCTACGAAGTCAAGGGCGTGAGCCTGGAGCTGGCCCGCGAGGCGCTCATGCGCGCCTCCCATAAGCTTCCGATCAAGACCGCCATTGTGCTCAAGGAGGGTCTTGAATAATGATGAAGGCAACTGATATCCGGAGTCTCGACAAGGGCGCCATGGAGCAGAAGCTCAAGGAGTACCGCCTGGAGCTGTTCAACTTGCGCTTCCAGCACGCCACGGCCCAGCTCGAGAACACGCAGCGGATCAAGGCCGTGCGCAGGACCATTGCCCGCATCGAGACCGTCATGAAGCAAACGAGTGGAGCATAGGTCATGAGCGAGAGCATGGAAAAGCGCAGCAACAAGCGGGTCCTCACGGGCGAGGTGGTCAGCGACAAGGGCGACAAGACGATCATCGTGCGTGTCGAGACCATGATCAAGCACCCTCTTTTTGGCAAATTCATCCGCCGCCACAAGAAGTTCATGGCCCACGACCCGGCCAACGAATGCAAGATCGGCGATAAGGTTCAGATCATCGAATCGCGCCCCTTGAGCCGGCACAAGCGCTGGCAGCTGGTCAAGGTGCTCGAGAAAGCGGTGTAAGGCAGGGAGTCCGCCATGATCCAGGTTGAATCCACGCTCGACGTGGCCGACAATTCCGGCGCAAAAAAGGTCGCGTGCATCAAGGTGCTCGGCGGCAGCAAGCGTCGGTACGCCTCCGTGGGCGACATCATCGTGGTCTCGGTCAAGGAGGCCATGCCCCACGCCAAGGTGAAGAAGGGCGAGGTCATGAAGGCTGTCGTCGTGCGCACCACCAAAGAGGTGGGTCGGCCCGACGGCTCCTTCATCAAATTCGACAACAATTCCGCCGTGCTGCTCACCAAGCAGCTTGAGCCCGTCGGGACACGCATCTTCGGCCCGGTGGCTAGAGAGCTTCGTCAGAGGAATTTCATGAAGATCGTCTCCCTGGCGCCCGAGGTGCTTTAATATGAAGCAGTCAAGAGTTCACAAGGACGACAAGGTCCAGGTCATCGCGGGCAAGGACAAGGGCAAGATCGGCAAGGTTCTGAAGATCCTGCGCAAGAACGATCGGGTCCTGGTCGAAAAGGTCAACGTGGTCAAGAGGCATACCCGTGGCAATCCCTATAGCGGTCAGCAGGGCGGGATTGTGGAGAAGGAAGCCCCCATCCATATCTCCAATGTGGCGGTCGTTTGCGACGCCTGCGCCAAGCCGACCCGAGTAGGGTACAAGTACACGGAAGACGGCAAGAAAGTGCGCTTCTGTAAGAAGTGCAACGAGCTCATGAAGTAGCAGGTACGCACATGACACGCCTGGAAAAATTATACTCGGAGAAGGTCGCCCCGGAGCTCGCCAAGGAGTTCGGCTACAAGTCTCCGATGGAGATCCCTCGGATCAAGGCCGTCTATCTGAATATCGGCCTTGGTGAGGCGAGCCAGAACCACAAGCTCATCGAGGACGCGCAGGAGGAGCTGACCCTGATCGCCGGCCAGAAGGCCGTGATCACGCGGGCCAAGAAATCCATCGCCGCCTTCAAGCTGCGCGAGGGCCTGCCCATCGGCTGCCGCGTTTCCCTGCGCCGCGAGCGCATGTGGGACTTCTTCGACAAGCTGGTCAACTTCGCCCTGCCGCGCGTGCGCGACTTCCAGGGCGTTCCTGACCGCGGTTTCGACGGCAGGGGCAACTTCACCCTTGGCATCAAGGACCACACCATCTTTCCCGAGATCACCGTGGACAAGGTGGAGAAGGTCAAGGGCATGAACGTGACCATCGTCACCACGGCCGGCTCCGACAAGGAAGGGAAGGTCCTTCTCTCCTTGCTCGGCATGCCCTTCAAGAAGTAAGGAGAGTTCAATGGCCCGTACCGCAATGATGGTGAAAGCCCGCCGTAAACCCAAATTTTCCGCCCGGGCGTACAATCGTTGCCCCATTTGCGGCCGCTCCCGCGCCTACCTGCGCAAGTTCGGCATCTGCCGTATCTGCTTCAGGAACATGGCCCTGACCGGCGAGCTGCCTGGGGTACGGAAATCGAGCTGGTAGGAAGGAGATACCCATGGCTGTCGTCGATCCCATCGCGGATATGCTGAGCCGCATCCGCAACGCTCACTCCGCGCTCCATGCGGAGACGAACGTTCCGCGCTCCAAGATCAAGGAGTCTCTCGCCGCCATTCTCAAGGACGAGGGATTCATCGCGGATTTTTCCGTCGCGGACCGCACTATCACTATCAAGCTCAAGTACGCCAAGGGGCAGCCGCTCATCAGGGGCATGCGCCGCGTCAGCAAGCCTGGCCGCCGCGTTTATGTCCCTGCTCAGGAGATTCCCCAGGTCCTGAACGGACTGGGCATATGCATCCTGTCCACCTCCAAGGGCGTGCTTGCCGGCGGCAATGCCAAGGCTGAGAACCTTGGCGGCGAGCTGCTGTGCGAAATCTGGTAGAAGGTGGAGCAATGTCTAGAATAGGTAAACAGCCCATTGAGATCCCGTCCGGGGTCGAAGTCAAGGTCGGAGCCCAGGCCATCGAGGTCAAGGGCCCCAAAGGCAATCTCTCCACGCCCGCGCATCCCGCCGTCGAGATCAATGTTGACGGAGGCAAGGTGCACGTGCTGCGCAAGGATGAGACCCGCCTGGCCCGCGAGCAGCACGGCCTGCGCCGCACGCTTCTGGCCAACACCATAACGGGCGTGACCAAGGGCTTCGAGAAGTCCCTTGAGATCGTGGGCGTGGGCTACAAGGTTCAGGTCCAGGGCAAGAAGGTGGTGCTCTCCGTGGGCTACTCCCATCCCGTGGAGTTCAAGCTGCCCGAGGGCATCGAGGCAAAGGCCGAAGGCAACAAGCTGACCATCGTCGGCATCAATAAGGAGCTGGTCGGCGAGATCGCCGCGAGGATCCGCCGCGTGCGTCCGCCCGAGCCGTTCAAGGGCAAGGGCATCAAATACTCGGACGAGCATATCCGCCGCAAGGCTGGCAAGTCCGGCGGCAAGAAGTAGGATGACGCCATGAAGCTTACCAAGAAAGAGCAGCGCCAGCGCAGGAAGATTCGCATCCGCAAGAAGATATCGGGCACGGCGGCTCGGCCGCGGATGGTGGTCTTCCGTTCCAGCAAGCACATCTATGTGCAGCTGGTGGACGATGCCGCGGGCAAGACCCTGCTTTCCTCCTCGACCCTGGTCCTGAGCAAGGCCGGCGAGCAGGTGAAGCTTGACAAGGAGTCCGCCGCCAAGGTGGGCAAGGACGTGGCCAGCAAGGCCAAGGCGCAGAATATCTCCACGGTCATCTTCGACCGCGGCGGCTATCTCTATCATGGACGCGTGAAGGCCCTGGCTGACGGCGCCCGGGAAGGGGGGCTTGAGTTCTAATGCGAGAGCAAAGGAATCCCATGGAGCGCGAAGATTCGGGCATGATCGAGAAGATCGTGTACCTGAACCGCGTGGCCAAGGTTGTCAAGGGCGGCCGGCGCTTCAGCTTCAGCGCCCTGGTGGTGGTCGGCGACGGCAAGGGCAAGGTCGGTTATGGCCTGGGCAAGGCCAACGAGGTGCCCGAGGCCATCCGCAAGGCGACCGACCAGGCCCGGAAGAGCATGATCACCGTCCCGGTGCTCGAAGGCACGCTGCCCTATCAAGTGCTGGGCCGCTTCGGCGCCGGCCGCGTGCTTCTCAAGCCCGCCTCGCGCGGCACCGGCATCATCGCCGGCGGCCCCGTGCGCGCGGTCATGGAGGCCTTGGGCGTGTCCGACATCCTGACCAAGGCCATCGGCACGAACAACCCGCACAACGTGCTCAAGGCGACCATCGCCGGGCTCGACTCCCTGGTGAGCGCCGAGCAGGTCTCCGGCCTGCGCGGCAAGACGCTCGTGACGCCGCGCAAGTAGGCTCGCGCAAGCAAGGAACGAACCCATGAAGGTCACACTCATTAAGAGCAAGATCGGCTGCACGCCCAAGCAGAGGGCCACCCTCGCGGCTATGGGCCTGCGCAAGATCCGTCAGGTCAAGGAGCTTCCCGACAACGGCGCCACCCGCGGCATGATCAAGCAGGTGGAGCACCTGGTGGAGGTCACCGAGTAATGCGACTGAACGAACTCTATCCGTTCGACGAAGAGCGGAAGACGAGAAAGCGCGTGGGCCGCGGAGGCGGCTCCGGCCTTGGCGGCACGTCCGGCAAGGGCCACAAGGGCGCCCGCGCGCGCTCCGGTTACAAGTCCAAGCCCGGTTTCGAGGGTGGCCAGATGCCTATTGCGCGCCGCCTTCCCAAGCACGGGTTCAAGAATCCCTTCCGGACCGAATACTCGGCCGTGAACCTGTCGCGCATCGCTGCGGTGTTCGCGGGCGCAAGCGTGGTCAGCCTGGATGATCTGTACGCCAAGGGACTGTGCCCGAGGGG
This sequence comes from Pseudomonadota bacterium, assembly GCA_023433925.1. GTDB lineage: Bacteria > Desulfobacterota > Desulfovibrionia > Desulfovibrionales > Desulfovibrionaceae > Desulfocurvibacter. The sequence continues at coordinate 8,818 of JAEYTO010000061.1, forward strand.
CTCCGCGGTCAAGATCCTCGGCGATGGCGAGATCGGTTCCGCCATGAGCATCGAGGCCCACAGGTTCAGCAAGTCCGCCATGGAGAAGATCGCCAAGGCCGGCGGCACGGCCAAGGCACTGGAAGGCTAGAAGAGTGGCTGCATCAGGATTCGGGAATATCGCCAGGCTGCCGGAGCTCAGGAAGCGTCTCTTGTGGACCTTCCTGCTCCTGGCCGTCTATCGCATCGGCATCCATATCCCGGTGCCGGGCGTGGACGCCCAGGCCCTGTCCGACTTCTTCGCAAGCGTCCAGAACACCCTGTTCGGGCTCTTCGACATGTTCTCGGGCGGCGGCCTTAGCAATCTGTCCATCCTGGCCCTGGGCATCATGCCCTACATCTCGGCATCCATCATTCTGCAGCTTCTTACCGTGGTCAGCCCGGAACTCAGCCGGCTGTCCAAGGAAGAAGGCGCGGCCGGGCGCAAGAAGATCACCCAGTACACGCGCTACGGCACGGTGCTCATTACGATCATCCAGGGCCTGGGCATCGCCATCGGGCTTGAGAACATGTCCAGTCCGACCGGCGCGCCCATCGTGGTCAGCGTCGGGTGGGGCTTCCGGTTGGTGACCATCGTGACCATGACCGCCGGAACCATCTTCGTCATGTGGCTCGGCGAGCAGATCACGGAGAAGGGCATCGGCAACGGCATCTCGCTCATCATCTTCGCCGGCATCGTGGCCGGTATCCCGCGGGCGCTCATCAATACCGGGCGACTCGTGGGCACGGGCGAGATGTCGCTGTTCATTCTCCTGTTCATCCTCGCCGTGATGGCCGCGGTGCTGGTGTTCATCGTGTTCATGGAGCGCGGGCAGAGGCGCATCCCGATTCATTACGCCAAGCGCATGATGGGCCGGAAGATGTTCGGCGGACAGACCACGCACCTGCCCCTGCGCATCAACACGGCGGGCGTCATCCCGCCCATCTTCGCCTCGAGCATCCTCATGTTCCCGGCGACCTTGGCCAACTTCTCCAATGTCGCGTGGTTGCAGAAGATTTCGGCCTGGTTCAACCCGACCTCGATCATCTACAACGTGCTTTTCGTGGGCATCATCATCTTTTTTTGCTACTTCTACACCGCCATCATCTTCGACCCGCAGAACATAGCCGAGAATATCCGCAAGCAGGGCGGGTTCATCCCCGGAATCAGGCCCGGCGCCAAGACCAAGGAGTATATTGACAAGGTCCTGGCCCGTATTACCTTGTGGGGCTCGCTGTACATCTCGGCCATCTGTGTGCTGCCCATGCTGCTCATCGCCCAGTTCAACGTGCCCTATTATTATGGCGGCACCTCGCTGCTCATCGTCGTGGGCGTGGCCATGGATTTCATGGGCAAGATCGAATCCTACCTCATCTCGCGCCAGTACGAAGGGCTGATGTCCAAGGCCGGCCGCGTGAAGGGTCGGAGCGGCAAGTAGGAGAGTCGTGAAGAAGTTTCGTGGCATTTACCTGAAGAACGAGCAGGAAATCTCCATCCTGCGGGAGGCGAACAGGATCGTCTCCCGCATCCTTGACGCCCTGGGCGAGACCGTCAAGCCCGGCGTCAAGACCATGTTCTTTGAAGAGCTGGCACAGAGACTCTGCATCGAGTACAAGGTCAAGCCGGCCTTCCAGGGCTATCACGGCTTTCCTTTCGCCCTGTGCTGCTCGGTGAACGAGGAGATCGTTCACGGGTTCCCTTCCCAGCGTGCGCTCGCGGAAGGCGACCTGGTCAGCTTCGACATGGGGGTCATTCACGAAGGTTTTTTCGGGGATTCCGCAAGAACCTATACAGTGGGCGAAATTTCTGATAAAGCCAAGACCCTTCTGGAGGTAACCAGGGAATCCCTCGCCAAGGGCATCGCGCAGGCTCGCGAGGGAAACACGGTGCACGATATCTCCAGGGCCATCCAGGCCCATGTCGAGGGCCGGGGCTTCAACGTGGTCAAGCGGTTCGTCGGTCATGGCATTGGCCGACGGCTGCACGAGAAGCCCGAAGTGCCCAACTTCGTGCCTCCGGGAGCCCAGGATACGCCGCTCATGGCCGGAATGGTGCTGGCCATCGAACCCATGGTCACCGTGGGTTCGTCCGATGTGGAGGTCCTGGCGGACAATTGGACGGCGGTTACCAAGGACCGCCAGCTCTCGGCCCACTTCGAGCACTCCATCGCGGTGACGAAGACCGGGCCGGAGATTCTGAGCGTAAGCGACTGACGGTCGCTTGCCCTCTTTGTGTTGCAATACCGCGGCACGGCATGAACATATACGGATGCCGCCTTCTTATGGAGCGGCAAGCGACAACCAAGTGGAGACGGTATCATGAAAGTCAGGCCTTCCGTGAAGAAGATCTGCCCCAAGTGCAAGATCATCAGGCGTAACGGAATCCTTCGGATAATTTGCGAAAACCCCAGGCACAAGCAGCGCCAGGGTTAAGAGGGGTTTATCGTGGCTCGTATCGCTGGCGTAGAACTGCCCAGAAACAAGCGCGTCGATATCGCGCTGACCTACATCTACGGAATTGGCCGGACCACCGCTCTGAAGATCTGCGATGCCGCAGGCGTGGACTGGACCAAGAACATCGACAATCTGGACGACAACGAGATCAACACCGTCCGTCGCGAGCTTGAGACCAACCACAAAGTGGAAGGCGACCTTCGCCGCGAGGTGACAAGCAACATCAAGCGGCTCATGGACATCGGCTGCTATCGCGGCCTGCGCCATCGCCGCGGCCTGCCCGTGCACGGCCAGCGCACCCACACCAACGCGCGCACCCGCAAGGGCCCGCGTCGCGCGGCCGTCGGCGGCAAGAAGAAGAAGTAGTCCGGAGCCGCAGCTTCGGGCAGGCGGCCGGCCGAGAGGCCGGAGTACCGTTCCACTGAGTACAGAAGAATCGGAGAGAGCCAATGGCTAAGCCTCGCCGCGCAGGCAAAAAAAAGGAAAAGAAGAATATTCCCTTGGGCATCGCCCATATCAAGGCGACGTTCAACAACACCATCGTGTCCTTTACCGACATGAAGGGTAACGTCGTGAGCTGGGCCAGCTCCGGCGGAGCCGGCTTCAAGGGCTCACGCAAATCGACCCCCTTCGCCGCCCAGGTGGCCGCCGAGAGCGCCGCCAGGGTCGCGCAGGAGAACGGCATGCGCACCGTCGGCGTCCTGGTCAAGGGCCCTGGCGCCGGCCGCGAGGCCGCCATGCGCGCCATCAACAACGCGGGCTTCAAGGTGACCTTCATCCGCGACATAACCCCCATCCCGCACAATGGCTGCCGCCCGCCCAAGCGGCGTCGCGTGTAGGTAGAGGAGATATACAGTGGCCAGATATACGGAAGCCAAATGCCGCATCTGCCGGCGCGAGGGCGGGAAGCTTTTTCTCAAGGGCGACCGCTGCTTCACCGACAAGTGCGCCTACGAACGCCGGCCCTACGCGCCCGGCATGCACGGCCGCGCTCGCAAGAAGATGAGCGACTACGCCATCCAGCTGCGTGAGAAGCAGAAGGTCCGCCGCATGTACGGCATGCTCGAAGCCCAGTTCCACGACTACTATCTCGAGGCCAGCCGTCAGCGTGGCGCCACCGGCCCCAACCTGCTGCGCCTGCTGGAACTGCGCATGGACAACGTCATCTACCGCATGGGATTCTCGAACTCGCGCGCACAGGCTCGCCAGCTCGTGCGGCACGGCGTGTTCATTCTCAACGGCCGCAAGGTCACCGTGCCCTCGATCCAGCTCAAGCCCGGCGACCAGATCACCGTGCGCGAGAAGAGCAAGAAGATTCCCGTGATCATGGAGGCTCAGGAAGTCATCGCCCGCCGCGGCTTGCCCGCCTGGCTGGAGGTCGATGGCCCTAATTTCAAGGGCACAATCAAGGACAGGCCTGTCCGCGAGGATATCCAGTTCCCGATTTCCGAGAACCTCATCGTCGAATTGTACTCCAAGTAATAGGTGCACGGCATGCTCATCCACAACGCCGACAGACTCATCAACACCCGCAATTGGTCCGAGCTGGTCAAGCCGGAACAGATCGCCAGGGCTCCCAAGTCCACGAACACCTACGGGAAGTTCGTCTGCGAGCCTCTTGAGCGCGGCTTCGGCACGACCATCGGGAATGCCCTGCGGCGCGTGCTTCTGTCCTCCCTGCAAGGAGGGGCCATCATCTCGGCGCGCATTCAAGGCATCCAGCACGAGTTCACCACCATTCCGGGGGTCATGGAGGACGTCACCGACATCATCCTGAACCTCAAACTGGTCAGGTTCGCCATGACCACGGACCAGCCCCAGCACCTGACGCTCCAGGTCAGCAAGAAGGGCCCGGTCACCGCGTCGGCCATCCAGGAGAACCAGAACGTCCGCGTGCTCAATCCAGGGCAGCATATCGCCACCCTGAGCGAGGAGATCGAGTTCAAGGTCGACCTGGAAGTGCGCATGGGCAAGGGGTACGTGCCGGCCGAGATGCATGAAGGCTTGCAGAACGAGATCGGGCTCATCGCCATGGACGCCAGTTTCTCGCCCGTGAAGAAGGTAGCTTACACCATCGAGCAGGCCCGCGTCGGACAGATGACCAACTACGACAAGCTTCTCCTGGAGATCTGGACGGACGGCTCGGTCACGCCCGAGGACGCCCTGGCCTACAGCGCCAAGATCCTCAAGGATCAGCTCTCGGTGTTCATCAACTTCGACGAGCGCTCATCGGACGAGGAGAAATCCTCGCAGCCTTCCAGCGGCGAGGAAAACCCGAACCTGTTCAAGAACATCGATGAGCTTGAGCTTTCGGTCCGGGCCACCAACTGTCTGAAGAGCGCCAATATCCGCCTTGTGGGCGAGCTCGTCCAGAAGACGGAGAACGAGATGCTCAAGACCAAGAACTTCGGCCGCAAGTCTCTCGAGGAGATCCGCCGGGTGCTTGAGAACATGGGCCTTGAGTTCGGCATGCACGTCGACAACTTCGAAGAAAAATACCAAGAGTGGCTGAAGAGGAAAGAGAGCGATGAGGCATAGAGTATCCGGGAAGACATTCGGCAGGTCCAGCTCCCATCGCAAGGCCATGTTCCGCAACATGGCCAAGTCCCTGCTGACCCACGAGCGCATAACGACCACGGAAACCAAGGCCAAGGAGCTGCGCAAGTTCGCGGACCGGCTCATCACCATGGCCCTGCAGAATGACCTGCACTCCCGCCGCCTGGCGTATCGCATGCTTGAGAACCACGGCTTGGTCCAGAAGCTCTTCGATGAGATCGGCCCCAAGTTCTCGGGCATGGGCGGAGGCTACACCCGCATCGTGAAGCTGGCCATGCCGCGTCGGGGCGATTGCGCCTCCATGGTCGTCATTGAGCTTGCCGCCGACCGCGGCGGCAAGGGTGCTCAGGCTGTCAAGACCGAGGAAGCTGCCGCCGAGACTCCCGAGGTCGAAGCCGCCTCCACGGAGCCGGCGCCCAAGAAGCCTCGCGCGCGCAAGCCCAAGGTCGAGGCGCCGGCGGCCGAAGAAGCCAAAGGCTAGGAGTCGAGTTACTTGAAGGCAGGCCTCCGGCCTGCCTTTTTTTCACCTATATGCATAGAAATATCCAATTGAGGCCATAGGCGCCATGGACATCAGACGACTAGAGGCTTTCTGCAAGGTCTACGAGCTGGGCAGCTTCTCAAAGGCCGGACGGGATCTGTACCTGTCCCAACCGACCATCAGCGCCCATGTTTCCAGCCTGGAAGAGGAGCTTGGCGTGCAACTCTTCGACAGGCTTGGGCGCATGATCCTGCCCACCCAGGCCGGCAAGGTCCTCTATCGCTATTCCAAGGAGGCCTTCCACTGCCTTGAGAACGCCAGGGCCGAGATACAGCTCTTGCAGGGCAAGATCTCAGGCGATCTGGTAATCGGCGGCAGCACCATCCCGGCGCATTATATCCTGCCCAAGGTGCTGGCGGACTTCACCTCGCGCTACCCCGACGTGCACGTGGAGCTCAAGGTCGGCGACACCGCGGGTATCGTGGACATGGTCGCCAGAGGCGACCTCATACTCGGCGTCGTGGGCGCCGAATTGGACCGCCCCGAGATCGAGTTCATCCCACTCAGGGACGACCAGCTTGTGATCGTGGCCTCGCCAATGCTCAACAAGCAGATGAGCAAGACCCTGGGCACCAAAGAGATCTGCACGTGGCCCTGGGTCATGCGCGAGCGGGGATCGGGGACGCGCAAGGCCTTCGAGAAGGGGCTGCTGACCATCGGGTTGGACATGCGCTGCCTGAACATCTCGCTTACAGTGGAGAGCACCGAGGCCGTGCTTCAATGTGTGATTTCGGGCTTTGGGGTCGGCGTGACCTCGCGCCTTGCCGCCCAGGCTTATATCGACCGGGGGGAGCTCGTGGAGTTGCACGCGCCGTCGCTGAGCATCCGCAGGCGCTTCCACCTCATCCGCCATGAGAAGCGCCACATCTTCCCAGTCACGCGCTATTTCATCGATTTCCTCTTGAATGCCTGCCGCTGAGCAGTTCCGGTCGGCTGCCTCGAAGATGGAGAGAGAATGGGCAAGATAACCCTGGTGGACAAGGTCAAGGCCTCGGGCTGAGCGTCCAAGATACCTCCGGGGGACCTGGAGGAGATTCTGGCGGGACTGAGGGCCGAAGAGGATCCGCGGGTCATCAGTGGCGTGGCGTCCAACGAGGACGCGGCCATCATTCGCTTCCCGGGCGGCAAGGCCCTCGTGCAGACGCTCGATTTCTTCACGCCCATAGTCAATGACCCGTACCGCTTCGGCCAGATCGCGGCGGCGAATTCCCTGTCCGATATCTATGCCATGGGCGCGGAGCCCCTGTGCGCCATGAATATCGTCTGCTTTCCGGCCAAGAGCATGGACAAGGCCATCCTGCGCGACATCCTGCGCGGCGGTCTGGACAAGGTGCGCGAGGCCGGGGCGGTTCTTGCCGGCGGCCATAGCGTGGAAGACGATGAGATCAAGTACGGCCTGTCCGTATCGGGCTTCGTGGACGAGGAGCGGTTCGCCACCAACGGCGGTCTGCGCCCCGGCGATAGCCTCGTGCTCACCAAGCCGCTGGGCACGGGCATCCTGGCCACAGCCGTCAAGGCCCGCTGGGAGGGCCACGAGCGCATGGAGGAGCTTCTCTTCACCTGGGCGGGCCGCCTCAACCGCACGGCAGGCAAGGCCATACGCGAGCTGGGCCTCAGGGGCGCCACGGATGTCACGGGCTTCGGCCTCGGCGGCCATGCGTTGGAGATGGCCAATGCCTCTAACTGCCGTGTGGAGATCTCGGCCGCCGCCGTGCCCATCCTGCCGGATGCGCTGGAGTTGGCGTCCATGGGGCTGGTGCCCGAAGGCAGCCATGCCAATCGCCTCTTTTGCGGCCATGCCGTGTCCGTGGCTCCGGAAGTCGACTCGGTGCGCCTGGACTGCATCTTCGACGCCCAGACCTCGGGCGGCATGCTCCTGGCGGTGCCGGAGACGCTCCTGGAGCAAGCCAGGGCCATGCTCCAAGCCCAGGGCGAGCCCGCGGATGTCGTCGGGCGGGTGCTCGCCGCTAGCGAGGGTCCCCGGCTGCGCATCGTCTGAGCCCGCCGGCTCGCTCTTTCGTGCAGCCAAATGCAAAAAAGAGGGCTTTGGCCGCCCTGAGGTCATTGTCAAAGGTCGTTTTTTATTCTGCCTCCGGCGGCCAAGGGGGCGCGGCCCCTTTGGAACCCCGCTTTTTTACTGCGCTACCCTAGTAATATACTGAAATAATATTAAAAGTTTTTGGTGGAGAGAGCGCGAGAGAGGCCCCTTTTTTCAAAAAGGGGCCTCTCTCGCAAAAGACTGGTTTGTCAGCAGGTTGATGGCCTTGACGGCTCTCTTTCCTTGCTTGCGAGCGTCGGTTAGAAGCGCTCGAACTCCTCATCGTTCACTTCGCCAAGCTGGAGGCTCACGGCCTTGGCTTTGGGCCTGGCCGGCGCGCGTTCGCCCGCGGGAGCCGGGGGCTTCGCGGCTAGGGCCTGGCGTGGCTGCTGGGCGCGGACTGCGTGCGGCGTGCGGGCGCTGTTCATGCCGTGCTTGGCATTGGCGGGCGAGAGCTTGAAGAAGGCGATGGTCTGCAAGAGCTGCTCGGACTGGCTGGCAAGCTCCTCGGCCGTGGAAGCCATCTCCTCGGCGGCCGAGGCGTTCTGCTGCACGATCTGATCGAGCTGCTGCACGGCCTTGTTGACCTGGTCGGCGCTTGAATCCTGCTCCCTGCTCGTCGCGGCGATCTCCTGGATGAGGTCCGCGGTTTTCCTGATCTCGGGCACGATCTTGCGCAGCATCCCGCCGGCCTTCTCGGCCGCGTCCACGCTCTGCGAGGACAACTGGCTGATCTCCGCCGCCGCCGTGCCGCTCCGTTCGGCGAGCTTGCGCACCTCGGCGGCCACCACGGCGAAGCCCTTGCCGTGCTCGCCGGCCCGGGCGGCCTCGATGGCCGCATTGAGAGCCAGGAGATTCGTCTGGCGGGCGATCTCCTCGATGATGGAGATCTTCTGGGCGATATCCTTCATAGCCTGCACGGTATGATTGACGGCCTCGCCACCGTGCTCGGCCTCGGATGCCACTTGCAGGGCGATTTCCTCGGTTTGCTGGGCATTCTCGGCGTTCTGGCGGATGCTCGCGGCGATCTGCTCCATGGAGGAGGTGATCTCCTCGACCGAGGCGGCCTGCTCGGAGGCCGACTGGGATATGGATTCGGAGGCGGCCGAGAGTTCCTGGCTGCCGGAGGCCACATTGTCGGCCGCCGCGTTCACCTCGCCGACCACGTCGCGCAGCTTGGCGACCATGCCGCGCAGGGAATCGACCATGGCCCCGATTTCATCGCGCTGGCGGATGTCGATGTCGGCCTCCAGATCGCCGTCGGCGATGTGCTCGGCCAGGCTGGAGCTCTGGCGCATGGGCCGCATGATGCCTCTGGCGATGACGGCGGCCAGGAGCATGCCGAGCGGAAGGGCGACGACGGCGAAGATGATCACGCCCAGGCGCGTGCCGCTCGCCGCGGAGAGCATCTGCTCGTCGGTCATGATGTTCTGATCGACGGTCTTGCGGATATCTTGCAGCAGAGTCTGCACATGCTCCAGGTTGGGCATGGTCGTGGTGGTGTAGATGGCCCGCGCTTCGTCGAGGCTCTTCATGCGCGTGTCGTGCAGGGCGATGACCTGGTCCAAAGCCGCGAGGGTGGCGTGGGCGCTTGGCTGGGTCTTCTGGCGATAGGTGTCCTCGGCCTGGGCGCGGCGGCCGGCCCCGAGCTGCTCGTTGAGCGCGCCGACGCTCTTGTGCAGGGCCTCGTGCGGGGCGTACACCGTGGCCAGGGCCGCGTCGAGGGTCTGGTCCGCGGCGCGCTGCCTGGCGACCTTGTCGGAGTATAGCCATTTGCCCAGGCTGCACTGCGTCGGGTCGGCCTGCACGTCGGCGCGGGTCTTGGCGCGGTCGGTGATGGCATCATTCACCGCGCTCATCCAAAGCAGGTGATCGACCTTCTTCTCGCGCAGGAAGTTGCCCAGCGTTTGATCCACCTGGACCCGCTTGTCGCGGATCAGCACGGCCGATTCGTGCAGCTTCACGTGTGGCTGCTCGATCTGCGCCAGGAGGGGCTTGATGGCCGGAAGGAACCGCTCGGCCTCGGTCCTGGCTTCGCTGTAGTACCACTGGCCGAAGCCGCACTGGCGGGGGTCGGTCTGGGCCGTGAGTTCCTTCACGCTCGTGTCCGTGAGATAGGTCGAGACGGTGTTGGCCCAGTTGAGATGGTCGACGATCTTCTGCACGAACTCGCCGCGCAGGCGGTTGCCCTCTATGACTTCGCCGGCATTGCCCACGACGCTGCCGATGCCCTGCACGGACCAGGCGCCCAAAGCCAGGAGCAGGGCCAGCACGATTCCGAAGCCGATGGTGAATTTCCATTTAAGGCCAAGATCTTTCCACGTCATCTACACACTCCTTGGATGTCAGATTCTGGAAACTCACGATTTCGTAAGCGCTCCAGGCCTGCACGCCTTGCTTTAGCACCACCCAGGCAAGCCGCGCGGCCCGCGAAAGAAGCACCTGTCCTTTCGCCTTGTCTCAAAGAGCTTTTAGTGTGATTAAATTAATGAAGTAAATTTTAAAATGAAGACTGATAAATGACTAGATAAACGTTGTCGACAGCGTCTGTTGAAAAAAATTTTCTTTCAACCGTATAAAATGAATGAAAAATTTAACCCATCGATGAATCGTATGATTTGACTGCGCGTTCAACTAGTGAGCTCATCAAGGCTGCTGGGCTTACTGCGTACGCGATCTACAGTAAGCGTATTATGTGCAAGGCTTTCTTGAGATCTGTAGTGCTTGAGGGAAAGATGCCGGCTTCGCGCAGCAGCATGGATGGGCTCCACATTGGCTGGCGAGCATGCCGCGCGGATGCGCAGGGGCTTGGTAGCCCTGAGTGGCCGATGGCGGAGGCGGAGGTCGGGCGCCGGGCAATCGTGCCCAGTCCGCCTCCCGCCCCGAAGTCGGTCCGGGCTGCTCCGCTGTAGGCGGAACGCCAACAGACTGTTGAAAAGCCGTCTCGGCTTTTCAACTCCGCAATGCCTGAGCAAAGCTCAGGCATTGCCTGCGGATGCCGCGCGTCTGTTCGCATCCGGCGGACCATCCTGGCCCGCTCGGCCTGCTTTTCAAGGCTGCTAAGGCTTCAAACCCGCCCTGGCGAAGTGGAGCGCCGAGCGCATGAGCTGCTCGCTGTCATATTTGAAGCAGACCACGAGTTGTCCGGAGCCGAACAGAGTGGCGAATATGAATCTGGCCATGTCCACGGGCTGCCCGGCTTGGATGCTGCCGTCGGCCTGGCCGCGCTTGATGGCTTCCACGAGAAGATCAAGGTATCGGTCGAAGATGAGCCGCACATCGGCGTTGGGATGCGCCTCGAGGTTGATGACCTCGAAGGGGTTGGTCTTGAGCAAGACCATGATGTCATTCGTGCGTGTGCCGAGGAACTGGAAGAAGGCGCGGATGTAGCAGTTGACCGCATCCATGCCGTCGGTGACCGGGTTCATCTCATCCTGGGTTTGGCGATAAAGGGAGTAGAGGATTTGGCGGATGAGGATGAAAAGCAGATTCTCCTTGTTCTTGAAGTGGTAAATGATCGTGCCGCCAGCCACGCCGGCCTTCTTGGCGATCTCGGATACCGGGGTCTGGTCGAAGCCCTTTTGGGCGAACAGATCCCTGGCGGCGTTCAGAATGGCGGTGATCTTTTCCATGGCGCCCTATTGAACCGTATTGGAAATGATTGTCTTGCCGAATAGCCAGTTACATTTGTCTTGTCAATTTATATGGTTGAGCAAGGCTAACCGTTAGATTTTGCAATATCCCTGCCAAGCGGCGCCATGCGCGGACCATGGCGCATCGAGCCCGAGCGGCCCGCGTTTCGCGCGGTTCCAGGAACGGGCGGCAAGCAGAGGGAAGGTCCGTATGCACCTGAAAGACCACGTAAACTGGATTCCTTGCGCAGCGCTTGCCAGGATCGTGGACTCGTCGGGATGCCGTCCCCTCCTTATCCGCGATTCGCCGGAAACGCTTGGCCCCGGAATTGAATGCGCATGTGGACCATGAACACTCTGGTCATGAACCTCACCCGTCTGGGTGACCTGCTCCAGACGCAGCCCGTGCTGCACGGATTTGCCGGACAGGGCCGCGTGGGCCTGCTCTGCTTGGAGAATTTCCAGGCCGCCTCCGAGGTCATGAGCGGCGCGGACCGGGTCCTGACCCTGCCCGGGCCGGCCTTGCTCACCTCCCTCGACCGGAGCTGGCGCGCCGGCCTGACCGTTTTCCGGCGCTTCGCGGACGAGGTCTCGGCGCAATTCCCCATGAGCCGTGTGGTCAACCTGACACCCACGGTATCAGCCAGGCTGCTGGCCCTGTGTCTCGGCAGGGAGCGCGCGGCCGGGTTCAGCATGGACAGCCACGGATTCGCGACGCATTCGAGCCCGTGGGCGGTCTTTCTGCAAACAGCCTCGTCCAACCGGGGTTGCAGCCCTTTCAATGTGGTGGATGTTTTTCGCCGCGTGGCCGACCTGCCGCCTGCTGGCGGCCGCTTCTCCCTCGCGCGGCCGTCCGAGGCCGAGCAGGCCGCGGTCAGGGTCGCCTTGCGCGCCGATGCGCCGGCCGGCTCCAAGGGCTTCGTGGGCTTGCAGCTTGGCGCCAGCGAGGACCGGCGGCGCTGGCCGCTGGAATATTTTTCCCGCCTCGGCGGGCTGCTGTGGGAAAAACTGTCCCTGACTCCGGTGCTTCTGGGCAGCCAGGCCGAGCGGGTTCTGGCCGAGCGCTTCGCCGCGCGGGCCGGGTTCCCCTTCGTGGACCGCATCGGCCGCACGAGCTTGCCGGGACTGGCCGCCACGCTGGCCTGCTGCGATCTGCTGGTCACCAACGACACGGGCACCATGCACCTTGCCGCCGGGCTGGGCGTGCCTGTGGCCGCCATCTTCCTGGCCACGGCCCAGCCCTGGGACACCGGACCCTACCGCGCGGGCAGCCTGAGCCTGGAGCCGGACCTGCCATGCCATCCCTGCGGCTTCGGCAAGGCCTGCCCCAATGGCCTGGCCTGCCGGCAGGCCATTGAGCCGGAGACGTTGTTCAGCCTGGCGCGTTCCTGGCTGGAAGGGAACGGCTGGAGCCGGGAGCCGGTCCGCGGGGCAAGGGCCTGGCTGGCCGAGGTCGAGCCCTCGGGCTATCTGGGCCTGCGCGATCTGTCCGGAAGGCCTGACGACGCGCGAACGGCCTGGATCAGGCTGCAGCGCGAGGCCTTGCGCCATTACCTCGACGGCGAGCCGGGCGTCTGGGCCGGCGAGCCCTGCGTGGCCGATGCGGACCTGGCCGGCGAGCTCAGGGCGGCCTGCGACATCCTGACCCTGCTCGCGAGCCAGTGCGCGCTGCTTGCCAGGGATCCGCGCCCGGCCCTCAAGTCCAAGTTCCTCGGCTATTGGCAGCGCTTGCAGGCCGTGCTGGCCCAAAGCCGGCGGCTCGACGCGCTGGGCAGCATGCTCCTGTTGGAGATGGAGGAGCGCTCGTCGGACCTGGCCGGCCTCATGGTCTGCCTGCAACGCTACCTTGAGCTGTTGCGTGGATTGCAGTCCGCTGTCCGGTAGCTTGGCATGGATGTTGATAAATACCCGGCAGCGGCATTTATGCTGAAAAATTTGCAGGAGGGACGCAGATGATCGTCATCGACGGCCAGCAGACCGGCCAAAGCATCGGCAACTTCGCCAATCTCGAGCAGCTGCTCGTCAAGGTCATCGAGGAGGAAGGCCTGGAGAACAGGATCGTCACCGACGTCCTGGTCAACGAGGAGAACTTCTCCGAGATCTATCCGCACCAGGCCGAGGACATCGGCACCAGCGGCATCAAGAGCGTCGAGATCAGGACCGTCGGCGCAACGGAGATGGCCGCCAACATCACCGAGGAGCTGTTCAAGGTCCAGAAGATCATGTACGCCGGCGCGCGCCAGGTGGCCGAGCTCTTCCGTCAGGCCGACGACTCCGAGGCGCTGGAGATGTACCAGGACCTCATCGACGTGACCCGCGATTTTCTGGCCATGGTCGGCGTGCTGCGCGACGAGTTCAGCCTGCGCGACAGCGAGTATCTGACTCAGCGCATGGAAGAGCTTTCCGAGCTGTTCTCCGAGATCATGGAGGTCGTCGAGAACCAGGACTGGATACTGCTCTCCGACCTGCTCGAGTACGAGTTCGTCCCGTCGCTGGAGAAGTGGCGGACCGTGCTGAACGACATCCGCAAGGACATCGACGCCAGTCTGGCCGCCAGCAAGGCCTAGCAATGACCGAGCCTGTGCTCATGCTCGACCGGGCCTTGGACATCGGCCGCAGGGAGCTCGCCTTCCTCCTGTCGGGCGAGCTCGACGAGGCCGAGAAGCTTGCCCGGGACCGGGGCGCGCTGATCAGCGCGGCCCTGGGCTCCGGCGCGGACCGGGACAGGCTGGTCCTGCTTGAAAGGCTCAAGGAGCTGCAGGCCCTACAGGACAGCCTCACGGAGCAGGTCATGCGCCTGCGTGAAGAGGCCAGGGTGGAGATGCTCAAGGTCAAGCAGGAAGGCAGGCGCATGGACGGCTACAAGTCCGGCGTGCGCATGGGGACGGGAATCCGGAGCAGATTCGTCAGCAAGCGCGGCTAGCGCCCCCGGGACCGGGGAAATGAATGCCCGCCGACCGCCGATCAAGCCGGCGGCCGGAACCAGAGGCCCGTCGTGGCGACCAGCCGCGGCGGGCGCTCGCGTTTTCCCGGCGGCCCGCTGCCCATCATTCCCCGGGCCAGGGCTTGAGCAGGTCGGGATCGTCCGGGCCGGGCGCGTTGATCCTGGGCGAGACGCGCTGGACAGTGAAATCCTCGGGTCGCTGGGGCAGGGCCACGGACGCGGCCAGCTCGGGGCCGGGAGGGCCCGGCTCAAGCCAGGCCCGGTAGTCGTCGGGCCGGAGCACCACGGGCATGCGCTCGTGCACCTCGGCCACGAGCGCGTTGGCCGGGCAGGTCAGGATGGTGCATGTCCGCAGCGGGTCGCCCTCGGCCGGCCGCCAGGACTCCCAAAGCCCGGCCAAGCCCATGGGCTCGCCGCTGACCAGCGAATAGAAGTAGGGCCTGGCCTCGCGGCCGACGCGCCGCCACTCGTAGAAGCCGCTGGCGGGAATGATGCAGCGTCGGCGGGCGAACGCGCCGCGGAAGGCCGGCTTGTCCGCCGCGCTCTCCACTCGCGCGTTGATGAGCTTGTAGCCGATCTTGGCGTCCTTGGCCCAGAAGGGCACCAGCCCCCAGCGGAACATGCGTCCCACCCGACGGCCCGTCTCGCCGACCACGGCCAGGATGTCCTGGCCCGGCGCTATGTTGTAGCGGCTTGGCAGATCGGGCAGCTCGGCGTCGAAGTGCTCCTCCAGCCTTTTCCTGGGGATGCCCAGGGCGAATCGTCCGCACATGCGAGCCTCCTTAACAAACTGTTGAAAAAGCCGTCCTGGCTTTTTTCAACTTCAAAATGCTTGAGCAAAGCTAAAGCATTTCTCACGGATGCCCCGCGCCTGTTCACATTCGGCGGGCCATCCCGGCCCGCTCGGCCTGTTTTTCAACAGGCTGTTAAGCCGCCGGGGCGGGCGGAAAGTTGTGGAAGGCCGGCGGGCTTGTCCGTACACTCCCGCCCCGGAGGGCCTATGCTGCAGCACACTTTCTGTCACATACCGGGCATCGGGCTCAAGAGCGAGCGCAAGCTCTGGCTTCACGGCGTGCACTGCTGGGCCGACTGGCTGGCCTCCGAGGCCCCGGCGCTTTCCTCGGCCAAGCGCGCGCTGGCCCGGGAGTGCCTCCTGGAGTCCGCGCGCGCCCTGGAGCGCCGGGATGCCGAACACTTCGCCCTGGCCCTGCCGGCCGGCGAGCAGTGGCGGCTTTTCCCGGACTTCCGGAACTCCGTGGCCTACGTGGACATCGAGACAACGGGTCTGGGCTTCGGCGAGGACGCCATCACGAGCATCGCGCTCTACGACGGCCGGAGCGTGCGCACATACGTCCAGGGCCGCAACCTGGCGGACTTCGAGGAGGACATCGCGCGCTATGACCTGCTCGTGACCTTCAACGGCAAGTGCTTCGACGTGCCCTTCATCGAACGCTTCTTCCGCACCCGCCTGACCGGGGCGCACATCGACCTGCGCTACGTGCTGCGTCAGCTCGGTTACCGGGGCGGGCTCAAGGCCTGCGAGAAGATGCTCGGCCTTGGCCGCGACGAGCTCGAAGGCGTGGACGGCTACTTCGCCGTGCTGCTATGGAAGGAGTACCGGGATACCGGAGACGAGCGGTTCCTGGAGACGCTTCTGGCCTACAACGCGGCCGACGTGCTCAGCCTGGAGGCGCTGCTCGTCCATGCCTGCAACGCCCGGCTCGAAGACACGCCGTTCTACGCCCTCCAGGCGCTGGAACGGCCTGTTCCGGCGGCCAATCCCCATCTCGCCGATCCCGGCATCATCGAGCACCTCCGCCGGCGCTATGGGCTCTTCCACGGATAACGCTCTCGGCGCGGCCCGGTCCCGCCGCATCACCGCGGCCACATACAACATCCACGCCTGGGTCGGCACGGACGGCCGCTGGGATCCGGCCCGGATCTTCGATGTCATACGAGGGCTCGACGCCGACGTGCTGGCCTTGCAGGAAGTGGATTTCCTCCTGAAGGAGGGCGGCTCGGCCGAAGAGACCCTCCGCCGGGAGACGGGCTGTACCGTGCTTCCTGGGCCGACCATGTTCCGGGGCATGAGCCGCTACGGAAACATGCTCCTCACGCGGCTGCCCGTGATGGAGCATGACCAGCGCGACCTGTGTGTGGACAGCCGCGAGCCGCGCTGCTGCATCGACGCCCTGCTGGATACGGGGGGCGCGACCCTGCGTGTGCTGGCCACGCACCTGGGCCTGAAGCACAACGAGCGTATCTGCCAGGTACGGACGCTCCTGGAGGCCCTGGAAGAGGGCGGGCGGCAGCCGACGATCCTGCTCGGCGACTTCAACTTCTGGATGCCGTTCTTCGGCGCGCCGGCCAGGCTCGCGCGCCGCTTCACGGCCTCGCCGCTGCGGCGCACATTCCCGGCCCATCGGCCGCTGCTGGCCCTGGACCGCATCTATCTCTCGCCCGGCCTGCGCTTCGGCGCTTTCCAGGTCATCGACACCCCGGCCACGCGCCTGGCCTCGGACCATCTGCCGTTGAAGGCCGAGATCATCCTGCCCTGAACCTCGGATCCGGAGTGCTGGCGGCTTACTTGGAGAAGCCCGGCGGGAGCCCGCCCGTCCCTTGCGCGCCGGATTCGTCCAGCGGCGAGAAGCCGGGCGGCAGGCCCGTGTCCTCGGAGCCGACCGGATAGCCGAACTCCTCCTTTTTCTGCTTGAGCGACAGGGACAACCCTTTGGCCCTGGCCGCCTGCTCCTGGGAGCCCGAGGCCAGGCGTATCTGGCCCTTGGAACCCACGAGAATGGCCCGGCCGGGCCGAACGGGGCAGTAGTGCTCGCAGTAGCCGCAGCCGGCGCAGCGCGTCTCGTCCACGTGCGGCACGTAGACCGGGTTGCCGGGCTCGGGCTTGAGGCTCACGGCCCCATAGGGGCAGACCTCGTCGCAGACCAGGCACTTCTTCTTGTCCTTCCAGGCCAAGCACGTCTCGCGCTCCACCTTGGCCGTGCCGAGCTTGGACCACACGCGCTCCTGGGTCGGAAGCGGCCGGATGGCCCGCGTGGGGCAGGCCTGCGCGCAGGCGTGGCAGTGCGGGTCGCAGAAGCCGCGCACGGGCGTGAGCACCGGGCTGAACAGTCCCAGGACGCCCGTGGAAAGCCACACGGGCTGGATGATGTTCGAGGGGCAGGCCACGGCGCACTGGCCGCAGCGCACGCAGCGGGACAGGAAGTCGTCCTCGGGCGCGCTGCCCGGCGGCCGAACGGCCTCGGCGCGCGGCGGGGAGGCCAGGCTCAGGCCCCCCAAGGTCAGGCCTGCCACGCCCGTGACTCCGGCCGCGAGCACGGCCCTGCGGCCGACCAGGGATGGGCGTGGCTTCGGCGCATGTCGCCTGAATCTGGGCAATTCCACAGGGAAACTCACGGCCTTGGTCGGGCAGACCCCGGCGCAGGCCCGGCAGAGGATGCATTCGCCATGGCTCGTGGCGCGAGGGTCGGCCGGGATGGCCTTCATGGGGCAGGCGCGCTGGCACTTGCCGCACTCGATGCACTTGTCCGAGACGGCCCGCCGCCAGGCGGGCCTGCGCGAGAGCAGGGCCAGACTGGCCCCGGCCGGGCAGGCGTAACGGCACCAGAAGCGCGGGGAGAGCCGCGAGGCGGCGAACACGAGCCCGAAGAACACGGCCACGAAGGACGTGGTGGCGAATACCGGCGGCTTGATCTCCAGCCAGATGAGCCGGTTGATGTCCAGGGCCCCGCCCACGGTGCGCGCGAGCGGCAAGGCCGCCTCGGCTCCCTCGGCCGCCAGCGGGTAGGCCAGCAGGCCCCAGAAGCGCGTCACGAGCGGCATGGGCGCGGCGATGAACACCAGGGACACGCCCAGGAGCGCCGAGCCCAGCACCAGCGCCAGCAGCAGGTACTTGGCCTGGGGCAGCCAGGCGGGCAGCCGCTTCCTGCGGGCCAGCAGGGCGTCGGCCGAGTCCACGGTGGCTCCCATGGGACACAGCCAGCCGCAGAAGGACCGGCCGAGCACCGGCGCAAGGGCCAGCACGAGCAGGCCGGGCACGACGCCGGCCGGGATGTCCCGCGCGGCGAGCGCCGTGGCCAGGGCCACCAGCGGGTCCAGGCGCAGGAAGAGGTTCTCGGCCAGGGGCGTGGCCAGGTTGGCGAAGGCCGCCGCGAGCAGGCCCAGGAACAGGGCCAGGCTCAGGGCCTGGACGAATCTTTGCGCGCGGAGCCTGGGCAGGCGGAGGCGTGTGCGCATGGTGCGGCGATGGCGTGCCGGCCGGGCGCGCCGCGAGGCTGGGCGTTCATGGTGCATGGCTGACAAAAGGGGTTAGAGGGTCAGGGTCCGCGTGCGCAGGTTCTCGATGTCCAGCCGGCCCAGGCCGCGCTCGGCGGCCCTGCGGATGTGGTTGACCTGCCGGGGCTTGAACATGCGTCCGTACCACTCGAAGGAGGCCACGCAGGTGGCGTCGGCCGCGACCATGTCGCGCGAGGCGATGACCGTGTCGGCCTTGATGACCTTGCCCGGCCCGGAGGGCCCGCCCGTGCTGAGCACGTAGCTTGCGTCGATGACGGTCAGGTCGGCCCGCAGCAGGGAGCACAGGTCCGCGATGGCCTCGTCCAGCTCGTGCCGCCAGTGCATGACCCCGCGATCGTAAATGAGGCCCATCATGCCCTTGAGCGACAGGCTCACGCCCGCGCTGGAGTGGGACTTGGCCGTGGGCGCGGCGATGAGCACGTCGGCCTCCAGCACGTCGCGCATGACCTGGGTCTTCCTCATGTCCTCGCCCTTGGGAATGGCGGCCTCGCGGAACGCACCGGGGCTTGAGAAGGCGTGAACCATGTCCTCCTCGATGGCCTTGCAGGCGTCGCGGATGCCCGACTGCTCCAGGCAGCGCTCGGCGCTGGACAGCGGATGGTCGAGCACGACGACCCGCGAGGCCCCGGCCTCCTTGCACATGGCCGCCAGGGTCGTGACCACCTCGGGATGGGTGTTGGAGCCGCGCTCGGGCGGGTGGGGAAAGCTCATGTTGGGCTTGATGACCACGCGGTCGCCTGTCTTGACCACCGCCCGCATGCCGCCCAGCAGTTCGACCGCCGCGCGCGTGGCCGCTCCGGGCGCGCCCTTGACCACGGCCACGTCGGGCGTCGCCTCGGCCAGGAGCGAGGCGGGCCGGATGAGCCCGGATGTTCCGGCGGCCAGCCAGAGCGCGCCGTGAAGCTGATGCTTGAGGAAATCCCTGCGTTTCAATGGCGCTCCCCCCATGCTGATGGCCAGGCCCCGGCCGAGCGCCGGCGTCGGGGCACCATTCAAGGCATATTACCTGTGGCGTCGCGACGGAGCAAGAAAAGTCGGCCGGAATGGCGCATGTCCTCCCCGGCTCAGCTCCCCAGGGCCAGGCAGAGCACGCCCAGGAACATGAGCAGCGAGCCGGCAAGTTGCGGGCCGACCCGGCGCTCGCCGAGCATGGCCATGCCGAAGAGCACGCTGAACAGGCCGCTCAGGCGCTTGACCGAGATCATGTAGGCCGTCTGGACCAGGGCCACGGCGTACATGTGCAGGAGGAAGTGGCCGGACATGGCCAAGCCCACGGCCAGGCCGCGCAGGGGTTCGCGCAGCATGGGCCGGATGCGGACGCGGCCGGCCAGGCGCAGGCTGACCAGGATGAACGGCGCGGCCAGGCACCAGAAGACGACCGCCGAGAAGAACGGGTCCGTCAGCTGCACCTGGCGCTTGCCCATGACCGCGCACAGCGCATAGACGAGCGAGGCCCAGAGCATCATGCGCGAGCCCTTCTCGCGCAGGAGCGCCTTGAAGGGCGCGAGCACGTCGCCCTTGCGGAAGCTGTCCAGGTTGAGCACGTAGCTGCCGGCCACGATGATGAGTATGCCGGACATGCCCGTCGGGCTGACCGTCTCGCCCAGCCAGAGGTAGCCCGTGAGCACGACGAAGGCCGGCGTGAAGGACAGGAGCGGCATGGTCAGGGACAGGGACGACACGTTCACGGCCGCGAACTGGAGCACCAGGCCCAGGGAGTTGAGCGGCACGAGGGCGGCCGTGACCCACCAGAACTCGGCCGGCGCGGACAGGCCCCGGCCCAAGGCCAGCATGAGCGCCAAAAGCGGCAGGAACACCGGCAGGATGTAGAGCATGGGCAGCGCGGCCATCTGGAGCGGCCGGTCGTTGCCGAAGAACTTCTTGAGCAGGGCGGCTTCGGCGGCCGAGAGCAAGGCGACCATGACCGAGGCCGGTATCCAGTGCATGCGCCCGTCGGCCCGCTAGTTGACGGCCTGGAAGACCGTGGTCTCCCCGCGCTGCATGAACACCGCGCGCAGGAGCCGCCCATCCCGATCCAGCTCGGCTCGCAGGGCGAAGGGCGTCTCATGGCCCGGCAGGAAGCGCTTGGCGGGCGGGGTCATGACCATGAAGCGCAGGTCGCGCAGGGTGACCACCCGGCCGTTGGCCGTGGGCTCCTCCTCCATGGCCATGAAGCGGCCGAACCAGCGGTAGGTGTCCATGAACTCCGACTGCCGGGCCAGGCTATCCAGGAGCGCGGGATCGGCCTTGCGATAGGTCTCGAAGCCGCCCATGCCCCGGCCGGGGAGCAGGCTCACCGAGGTCAGCCTGTAGGTCTGCTCGTCCTCGACGATGACCTTCCACCAGAGCGGGCTGAAGGCGTCGGGCTGCACGTGCACGCGCGTGAACGGCACGCCCTGGACCGTCAGTTTGCGGGCGTAGAGGCTGGCGACGTTCTCGCGCAGGGTGGCGTTGGAGATGGGGTAGAGGACCAGCCAGGCCAGGCCGACCACGGCGAAGAAGCGGCGCTTGGGCGGGGCCATGTAGGACAGGACCACGAAGGCCAGGATCGTCAGCGTGTAGAACGGATCGATGATGAACACGCACGGGTAGCTTGCCCGCGCGTCGGTGAAGGGCAGCCAGATCTGCGTGCCGTAGTTCGTGATGAGATCCAGGAAGATGTGCATGAGCACGCAGCCGTAGGCCACGGCGGCCACGCGCCACATGGACAGGGACCTGTTGAAGGCCCGCGCGGCCAGAGCCAGGATGAGCGCCACGGCCAGGCCGCCGGCGAAGGAATGCGTGATGCCCCGGTGATAGGCCAGGTATGGCCCAGGGCCGAGCAGGGCCGTGAAGTTGTCGATGTCCGGCATCCAGGTGGCGAGCATGCAGAAGGGGATGACGCGCTTCCAGGGCAGGAAGCCGTCGCGCACGGCCTGGCCGGCCAGAACGCCGCTGGCGAGATGGGTTACGGGATCCATGGGGCCGAGTTCTATCCTACAAGCGCGGCGCGCTTCCACCACAATCTTGCCGAAGCTTCGGGCGCTAGGCCAGGAGGCCCGCCGGATGCGCGGCCTCCGTGAGCATGAGCCCGCGGGCTCATGCGGGCCAGAGCAACGGCAGCAGCCAGACGCAGACCAGCATGGCGATGACGGTCAGGGGGGCGCCGACCTTGATGTAGTCGATGAAGCGGTATCCCCCCGGCCCCATGATCAGCAGGTGGGCGGGATGCGACACCGGGCTGGCGAAGCTTGCCGCCGCCGCCATGGCCACGGTCATCATCAGCAAGTGGGGGGAGATGCTCAACTCGGCCGCCGTGCCGAGTGCCACCGGAGATACGAGCACCACCAGAGCCGCCGGCGGGATGACCTGCGTGCCCAGCGCCGTGACCAGGAAGAGGGCGGCCACCACCCAGCGGGGTCCCAGGTCGCCAACCAGGGTCATGAGCGCCTCGGCCCCCATCCGCGCCGCTCCCGTGCGCTCGAAGGCCACCCCGAGGGGGAGCAGACTGGCGATGAGGAAGATCACCTTCCACTCGACGGAGCGGTAGGCCTCGTCCATGCTGAGGCACCCGACGAGCACCATCAGGGCTGCTCCGGTGAGGGCGGCGATGGAGATGGGCACCAGGCCCAGAATAGCGCTGAGGATCACGGCCAGCATGATGGCGGCGGCCCCGGGCGCCGTCTTGAGGAGCGGCGCCTGGGCCGCCCACGTGTCGAGAACGAGGAAGTCCCGGT
>JAEYTO010000086.1 GCA_023433925.1 Pseudomonadota bacterium
CTCTCGAAGACTCGAGCGCCGGACGCTTCGGTTTTACTTATCCTGCTTCTTCAGGGTCGTCTTAAGCACCCAGCCTTCGTGGACCTTGCCACCCTCGCGGATGCGCACGCTGGCCCATTGGCCGTCGTCGGACCAGTCGCCGACCACAGCCTTGGCCCCGGCCCCGCAGGACCCGATCACGCGGGCTCGGGGACTGTGATCCGCGCGCAACTCCGTGGAGCGGGCAAGCACGTACTCGTTGCGCGCGAGCTTATCCTGGACCGGCTGGGCCTGCTCGTTGATTTTCTGGTCGGCGCGGGCCACTCCGCCCTTGGTCCTGTCGCTCGCGCGCTCCACGCCGCCCTGCAGCCTGTTGCCAACCCGCTCGATCTTGTCCCCGGTCTTGGTTGCGGCCTTCTCCACTCCGTCGCCGACCTTCGTCGCCACGCGCTCGGTCTTGTCCACGACCCTGTCGGTGAATCCGGCCAGGTCAGCCTGGGCCGGGGCCGGCATGGCCGCAAGGGCCAAGCAAATGATGACTTTGGGCAACCAGCCCATGGTGCGTTGCATGCCCCACCTCCTGTTGTGCGGCCTCTTGGCCTGGATGGGCATTGCAAGCATCGTGCGACCCATGATTGACCGCCTTGAAATCAAGATGCCCCCTTGCGGGACATGCGCCAATCTCACGCCGACAAGAGCCCCAGGGCGGCCCTGGGCTCGGCGATGGCTATTTCCGATGGTTTGGCGGCCTGTCGAAAGACAGGCCGTGCGGGTCAGGATGAACAACCGGATGCGCAACATCCGTAAGCAAGGCTTGAGCTTTGCTCAAGCCTTGCGGAATTGAAAAGCCGGGACGGCTTTTCCAGCAGCCTGTTAGAGCGAAAGCAGGTACTGCTCCAGATCCCTCTTTTCGACTTCGGTCAACCCCAGGTTGAAGTTCGCATTGTAATGGTCGATCACCGCCCGCAGGGTCGCGAAGCGGCCGTCATGGAAGAAGCCGCCCTTGGTGTGCGCCCACAGGCCCTTGAGCGGCGCGGTCCGATACCTGTCGGTCGGCGACCGCGAGGCCTGGAAGTCATCGATCCCCATTTCTTCGGGAGTGTGCAGGTTCCAGCCCGGCTCCGTGTACAGCGGAGGCACATGGCACCGGGCGCATTCGGCCTTGCCGGAGAAGAGTTCCGCGCCGCGCTGCGCCGCCGCGACATCGAAGCTGCCCTCGGGGGGTGTGGGCGCCGGCAGGGCGAGTTGATAGAAGTGCAGGTCGGCGAGCTTGGGCGTGACCAAATCCGGTGTATTCCGGATGTCATCGAACCCGTTTTGTGCCGCTATCGGGAATTTCTCGGCATCGGTCAGCCGCTCATCAAAGAAGGTGCCCATGCCGCGCATCTCCAGGTTGGAGACGAACGCGTTCCAATAGGTCACGGTCCCCCAGCCGGTCCAGGTCACCAGGTTGAACCCGGCCAGACCGTAGGCCGGCGGCAGGAGCACCGCAGCCGAGCCGCCATCCGGTCGGAAGCCCTTGCCGTCCAGGGCCAGGATCGCATCGAACTTGCCCGGCCCCCAGCTCGTGAGCACCTGCTCCACAATGGCCTCGCTTACCCCGAGCACGTCCGCGAAGGGTTGCAGCGTGGGCGCGCTGGCTATGATCTTGCCCACGTCGAGATCGCGGTTGGCCCAACCGTCCAGGCGTCGGCCGACTCCTGGCGCGACCGAGTCGTCCACGGTGGAATGGCACAGCGAGCAGCGGATGCCGACACCGACGAGGTTGTCGCCCTCGAAGACACCCTTCACGCCGACCACGGCATCCTGCTTGAGCAGCGCGAGTGTGCCGGCAGGGTCATCCAGGTCCACCATGCCCTGCTCCAATTGATTGAGGAATTCCTCCGAGAGGGCCTCCGCATCGACCTTCAAGCCGAGCTGCAAGGCGACGCTGGGAGGGAGGGCGGCCAGCGTCTCGTGCAGCCTGAGTTGCCCGCCCCAGAACGCCTCGCTCCCGAACGTGTCGAAGCGGAAGATCTCCCTGCCGCGGTTGAACTGCTCTTCCGCGTTCACCACTGTCTGCTGCTCGTAATTGCTCACATTGTCGGGTTGCCTTTCGGCCCGCGCTCCGGACCCGGCGCCGGCCAGCAAAGCCTTGGCCGGAATCGCCAGGCAGACGCAAGAGAGCAACACCAGACTTGCGACGACTATTCTTCTTTTCACGACCGATCCTCCTTGGTTAGATCGCGGAGCCTTTGTCTATCGCATTTGCATTGCGGCCGGCGCTTCAGCCCGCAATAGGAGAATCAGACCTAGTTCTGTAGGCATACGGCCCACGTGCATCCCGCCTGCCCGATCCGCAAGCATTTCACGGCTTTTGGAACAACGCGGCCGTGAAATTTTAGTTATTAATATAGGTGGTTTGTATAATCTTGATCATTCAGGGCGGATTTCGCCACGGCGTATTCGCGCCTGGTGCGTGGCCTTCGCGCCCGTCACTTGAGGATGCGCAGGGACACGTCGCCCTCGCGGCGCTCCAGGTGCGCGCCCACGTCGCCGGCCTGGCGCGTAAGGACCATGTCGATCCTGGCCGCGCCCACGCGCAGGTTGCGGATGCGCATGCGGTCGATGAAATCGGGCAGCGCCGGACGGTCCAGGGTCACGGTGCGGGCCACGGCGTCCACGCTCAGGCCCATGCAGGCCTGGAGCAGATGGAACGGCGCGGCGCTGGCCCAGGCTTGGGGCGCGCAGGCCACGGGATAGAGGGTCGGGCCTTCGCCGTTGCGGCGGTGAAAGCCGCAGAAAAGTTCCGGCAGCCTGTGCTGGTCCACGTAGAGTCCCACGCGGAACATGTCCTCCAGAATGCGCACGGGCCCGCGACGCAGACCGTAACGCGCCAGGCCATAGGCGATGAGCGCGTTGTCGTGGGGCCAGATGGAGCCGTTGTGGTAGGACATGGGGTTGTAGCGGGCCTGGTCCGAGGCGATGGTGCGCACGCCCCAGCCCGAGTAGAACTCCGGGGAGAGCAGCTCCCGCTCCAGGCGCCGGGCGCGCTCCTCCGAGGCGATGCCCGTGAACAGGCAGTGGCCGGCGTTGGAGGACTTGACCCGGCACGGCCGCTTGTCGCCGTCCAGGGCCAGCACGTAGCAGCCCAGCTCCTCGTCCCAGAAGGTGGCCTCGAAGCGGCGCTGCACATCCAGGGCCTCGGTTCGCAGGCGCATGGCCTCGGCCCTGCGGCCCGAAATCTCGGCGATGTAGGCAGCCTCGTTCTTGGCCCCGTAGGCGTAGGCCTGCACCTCGCACAGGGCGATGGAGCCCTGGGCCAGCCGGCCATCCTCGTGGAACACGGAATCGTCGGAATCCTTCCAGCCCTGGTTGCGCAGGCCGCGCTCCGAGCGCTTGAGGTATTCCAGGAAGCCGTCTCCATCCGCGTCGCCATAACGGTCGATCCATGCCAGGGCGCGTTCCAGGTGCGGCCACAGGAACTGGATGTAGGCCAGGTCGCCTGTGCGGCGCAGATACTCGCCGGCGAGCATGATGAACAGCGGCGTGGAGTCGATGGAGCCGTAGTAGTTGCCGAAGGGCACCTCGCCCGTGTTGGCCATCTCGCCCTTGCGCGACTCGTGCAGGATCTTGCCCGGCTCGGAATCCCGGACCTCGTTGAACTCCGCGGCCTGGGTCTTGGCCAGGAAGGACAGGACGCCCCGCGCGTTGCCCGGATTGATCCACAGACTCTCCAGGGCCGTGATGATGCCGTCGCGGCCGAAGGGGGTGGAGAACCAGGGGATGCCCGCATAGGGATAGAAGGCGTCGTCCATGGAGGTCATGAGCATGCGCAGGTCTGCCAGGGAGCGGTTGAGGAACGTGTTGAGCAGGTCGTTGTCGCTCTCGATGGCGCAGCCTTCCTCGCAGACGCGCCGCTGGGTGGACTTCACGTGCCTGTAGGCCGTCTCGAAGGAAGGCACCGAGGCCAGCGGCCCTGCCGTCTCGCAGAGCACGGTCAGGCCCAGGTGGACCTGCTCCCGAGGAGCCAAGCGCATGGGGAAGATGGCCTCGTTGCCTTCTTGGCTCCCGGGCTCCAGGGTGAACACGGCTCGCACGGTGCGCTCCACGCCGTCCAGTCCCTCGTAGCCGATGGACATCTGCCCGCCTCCAGACTCCATGGGTCGGTGGCTGCCGCGACGCTCGCGACGCACGCCCCGCACCTCGAATATGTCCGCGAAGTCCGCGTCCAGGACCACGCTCAGGGCGAACCCGGCCTCCTCTTCTCCGAAGTTGGACACGCGGATTGACTCGTAGCAGACCCCATCGTGCAGAAAGCGCGAGCGCAGGACATGCAGCGAGCCCCTGGCGAGCATGCGCGGCCGGCCCTCCATGAGGTCGGGGTTGGTCAGGTCGGCCGTGAAAAGCGTGTTGTCATCCTGGATGCTGGAGCTCAGGATGAGTGGCTTCTTGCCATCGATGAGCAGCTCCAGGCGCGACACGAAACGCGTGCCCTCGTGGTAGACGCCCTCCTCGCCCATGCCCAGGGGCAGAATGTCGCCGTAGCGGTCGAACACGGCGAAAGTGTCGCCGTGCTTGAGCACGCGCCGGGATTCGTCCGCCCTGGCCGAGGTGGCTAAGACATAGTACTGCTGGCCAATCTGGATGACTTCTGCCATGACCCCCTGCTCCCGTTGACCAAATGGCCTCCGGTTTCCTGGCCCGCGGCCAGCGCCGTGTAGATCTCCATGTAGCGCCCGGCCATGACCTTGGCGCTGAAGCGCCGCTCGAACTCCTGGCGGCACGCGCGGCGGGAAAGGCTGCCGATCCTGCCCACGGCGCGCGCGCCCTCCTCCACGCTGCCCACGATGAAAGCCGTGCGCCCTGGGCTGAGCACCTCGGTCACCGAGCCATGGTCGTAGGCGATGACCGGAGTGCCGCAGGCCAGGGCCTCGATCATGGTCAGCCCGAAGGGCTCGGGCCAGTCGATGGGAAAGAGCAGGGCCATGGCCCCGCCCAGGAAGGCGCCCTTCTCCGCCTCGCCTATCTCGCCGACGAATTCCACGAGCGGATGCTCGAAAAGATGTTTTATCGCTTCGTGGTAGTCCAGGTCGTGCTTGTCGATCTTGGCCGCGATCCGGATGGGCAGGCCGGCCATGATGGCCATTTCGATGGCCCGGTCCACGCGCTTCTCCGGGCTGACGCGGCCCAGGAAGGCGAGATAGCCCTGGTGGCGCTCGCTGAAGGGCAGCAGGTCCGGCGGCAGGCCGTGGTGGACCGTGCCCGCCCAGTTCATGAACGGCAGCGGCTCGCGCTGGCTGTCGCTGATGGACACGAGCGGCAGGTCATCGAATTCCGCGGCCAAGGCCTTGAGGTCCGTCAGATCCAGCCGGCCGTGCATGGTCGTCACGTGCGGCGCGCCCAGGCGCCTGGCCAGGGGAAAGTGCAGGATTCCCGTGTGGAAATGCACGACTTCGAACTCGCCGGCCATCTGCATGACCTTCTCAAGCATGAACACATGGTGCGGGATGTCGTCGGTACAGCCCGGATCAAGGCGCAGGGCCTGGTGGCACATGGGCACGAGCCTGGCCGAGGTGGACGAGTCGCCGCTGGCGAACAGCGTCACCTCATGGCCCATGCCGACCTGCTCCTCCACCAGATGCGCGACCACTCTTTCCGTGCCGCCATACAGCTTCGGAGGCACGCTCTCGTAAAGCGGCGATACATGGGCGATTTTCATTCTCTGCTCCTCGCGGCCGCGTCGGCACTCGACCTTGCTATTCAAGCGCAAGAAAGTATCGACCACCAGCCGGCGCGTTTCGGACAAGTCAGCCATCCAGCACTTTGCCACACAATATATATTCTTGTGAAGAATCATTAGTAAAATTTTGGCAAACCGCGCCAACAGTCCAGAAGAATTACTCGTGAATTCACCCGATTGTCGCGGATCAACACTGACTATGCGGCGGCTTGCAGACCGTCATGCCGCCAACATGGATTGCACCTTCTTGTAGGCGATGGACTGACAGTCCTGTCGGATGGCCGCCGTCCTGGCATGTCCGGGGGATAGCAGCCTGCTGAAAAGCAGACCGAGCGGGCCAGGATGGCCCGCCGGATGCGCGGCATCCGTAAGCAATGCTTGAGCTTTACTCAGGCATCGCGGATTTGAGAAAAGCCAGGACGGCCATTTCAATATAGTCTGATAGGCCGAAAAAAACCCGGCCTCTTGTCAGAGACCGGGTCGAAATTGGCAGGGCCGGGCCTTCAATTCGGCCTGCGACGGGGACCTATTTCTTCCTGGCGCGGCTGTAGGACGTGACCGCGCCGAGCACGCCGCACAGCATGCCCAGAAAGAGGGCCCGCGAAAGATCCATGGCCAGGACGAGCCCGGCGATGACACCCACGGACCCGCCTAGAAGAATGCCCCTGACCAGGGCGTCGGTGATGCTCTTGTTTTTGTCTGCCATGCTCCGCTCCTCAAGATTCAGAGTCTCGGTCGGCCTTGGCCGCATGCCTGCGCCGGCGGCCATGCGAAGATCTGCGCATGGCGACGCGCAGACGCAGGCCGAGCCATGCTCGACATGGCCCCGTTTATCCCGGCGGTTTCCGGCGGGCAAGCCTCCAGGGGTTCCCGACGCCCGCATGCCGCGCCTTGGTTAGCAGGATATGTCCGAACTTCCAAGGCTTTTTAGTTCTCAGGCGCATACTTGCTTTTGGAAATAGTCGACCAAAACGGTGCCAAATCCAGGTTTTTCAAGGCCTGCGGCATGGATTCATTTGACAATCCGCTTTTTGCGCGGCAAAGAGCATCGAGTACGCAAAAGGAAGGGTGACACTTGCTGAACGCGAGTGTTGCACGATCAGTCCAAAGGAGGATGACTATGTTCACCAAGACCCAGTTCGTGGAAGCCCTGCGGCAGGCGTTGCCGGACGTGTTCACCACGAAAGTGAGCGCCGAGAAGGCCTTCGATGCCTTCTGTGAAACCCTGGCCAAGGGCATCGAGACGGATGGCGTCCGCCTGCCCAATGTCGGCACCTTCGCCCTGAGCGTCCGCGCAAGCCGCACCGGCCGCAATCCGCAGACGGGCAAGGAGATCACCATTCCCGAGAAGAAAGTGGTCAAATTTTCCACGAGCAAGACCCTCAAGGAGGCCCTCAACTCCTAACCGGGTTGAGGAAGTCCGTACGGACTTTCCCCTGGCGCGCCGTTGCAATCCGCTTGCACCGGCGCGTTTTCACATTCCCACCCGACGCCGAGAG
This sequence comes from Pseudomonadota bacterium, assembly GCA_023433925.1. Lineage (GTDB taxonomy): Bacteria > Desulfobacterota > Desulfovibrionia > Desulfovibrionales > Desulfovibrionaceae > Desulfocurvibacter. The sequence continues at coordinate 7,201 of JAEYTO010000086.1, forward strand.
AGCCCGTTTTGCTTCACGGCCGCCCGAGCCCGGCCGAAGGCGCGCGGCGTCATCAGAGCGCGGCGTCATCAGAGCATTTGCTTTTGAAATGCTCTGCAAGCCATGCATCGGCATGGCTTGCCGCCGCGTAGGCGCGGGCGCAATCCGCTTGCGCCGTCAACGCCGAAGCGGGCGTCTCAAAATCAAACTGCTCTAACCGGCGGGTCGCCCATGAATTCGCAAGGTTGAAAAGAAAGCCGGCCGGACGGATGCTCGCCCGGCCGGCCCTGCATTGGTCGGCCAAGTCGCCTCGACGGTCCTACATGGGCAGCAGGGCGGGATTATGCTCGCCCACCGAGGCGTACAGGTTGGCGATGGCCTTCTGATAGTCGGACAAGGCCAGGGACAGGCGCGCCTCGCTCTCCGTGACCCGGGACTGGGCGTCCAGCACCTCGGTGTAGGTGCCCACCTGGGCCTGATAGCGAGCCAGCGCCATGCGAAAGCCCTCGCGGGAGGCCACCACCGCGGTCTTGCCCACGCGGATGCGCTCGGCGGCCTCCTGGATGGCCAGCAGGTTGGCCTTGACCTCGAAGGAGGCGTCGAGCCGCGCATTGGCCAGCGCCGATTCCAGGCGGCTCACGTTCTCCTTGGCGGCCCGATGGCTGTTGCGGGTCGCGCCCCACTCGAAGACGTTCCAGTTGAGGAACGCGCCCACGCTCGTGTCGCTTGTCTCTGCGCCGCTCAGATCCTCGTAGCCGCTGGCCGTGGGATCGTCGCCGACGGACGTGTAGCTCAAGCGCGCATTGATGTTGGGATAGTAGCGGCTGGCCACGATGCCCGCGTCGCGCTGGGCGATCTCCACGCTCTTGCGCGCGATGGCCAGGTCGGGCCGCTTGGCGTAGGCCAGCTCCAGGGCGCGCTCCAGCCCCATGTCGAAAGGCACGTAATCCAGATCGCCCTCGTAGCGCACGGGCTCGTCGATGGGCAGGTCGAGCAGGGTGTTCAGCCTGGCCACCTGGGTGGAGACGATGTTCTGGACCCTGAGCAGGAGCTGCCTGGCCTGGGCCAGCTCGGTCTCGGCCTGGAGCACGTCCAGCCTGGGCTGCAAGCCCACTTCGTAGAAGGCCTGGGAAACCCGCAACTGGGACTCCAGGCGCGCCACGGCGTCCTCCTGGCTCTTGAGATCCATGCGCGAGCGCAGAAGCTCAAGGTAGTTGTTCTGGATGGCCAGCATGAGCTGCAGCTCGGCCTGGGCGAGCTGGGCCTCGGCCTGGTCCTTGGCCAACTTGGCCCGCTGGTAGCTGTTGAGCAGCCTGAAGCCCGTGAAGAGTGGCTGGGTCAGCGAAAGGTTGACCGAGTAGAGCAGAGCGGGCTCATCGACGTTCTGGTTCCGGAACGTCGCGAGGGTGCGGCTGTCCGAGTCCAGGAAGTGCTCCGCGCCGTAGCCCACGTCCACCTTGAAGCCGAACTCGCCGAGCTGGGCCAGGCGGTTGTACTCGCCGCTGCGCACGGCGAAACGCGCGGCGCGGATCTGCGGGTTGGCCGCAAGACCGCGCTTGACCGCTTCGGCCATGGTGAAGCTCATGTCGCCGGGACTCTTGGTCACCACGGGGTCCTCGACGCCCGTGGGCTTCGGGCTGGTGATCTCCTGGCCCATGATCTCGGCGTAGGGATCCTCGCGCAACGAAGAGGCATACGGCTCGGGCAGGGGCTGCCGCTGGACGGGCGCGCCAGGGCGCGCCAACGCGCCGTCCTGCTGGGCGGCGGCGTCGCGAACCGAGGGCAGCAGGGACAACATGGCCGTGATCGTCAGGATGTAGAGCAGAGTGCGCATGATCAACTCCATGATGAGAGGGGACAGGCACGCATATGCTCTCCCCGGTGTCTGCAAACCAGCATATCAGATGGAACGCGGCATTACTATTCCAAGTTCGACAGCATCCGGTCCAGCGATGCTTTTAGCGCGGCGATGTCCCTCTCGTCCATGCCTTCGATAAGCCGCTCGCCGAGGGCTTTGGCCAGGGGGAAAAGCTTGGCGCGGAGATCACTGCCGGCCATGGTCAGGTGCACGCGGTAGCGCCGCCTGTCCTCGTGGTCCCGCCCGCGGACCACGAGACCCCGCCTCTCCAGCGTGTCCAGAATGCGCGTGATCGTCGGCCGGTCCTTGAAGGTCTGCTCCGCAAGCTCGCTTTGCGACAGCCCGTCGTTGAGAAAGAGCTTGTTGATCACGGCCCACTGCTCGGGCGTCACGTCCACGCCCGCGGACAGGTAAGCGCGCCGCAGCTCCTGCCTCATGCGCAGGGACAGCATGCCCACCTTGAACCCGACGGTCCTGTCCATCTCGTCCTGATTGATTTCGGGGGACATATCTCCTCCGCGAGCTGATTTCTTGCCTTGACAATCAACGTCCGCTTCGGGCGGCTTTGGCGCGTGACCCGGCGCACTGTACCACCGCCAAGGCGCGGCGGCGGCGCTTTGGTTGCTATTCTAACCATCATCGCTCGTCAATACCGGACAGCCACATGCGGGCGATCCCCGCGCGGAAGCCGGCCCGTCGGGACCGCCAGGCCAGCACCCGTTCAGCGTGCATCAGAGCTTGAACAATATCCGCGAGCATGGCATGGAGCACCGCAGGGCGGTCCTGGAGTCCGTGCGCGCCAGGCTCCGCGCCATCCGCATGTCGGCGACGACCTTCCACCTCGAACGCTCCAGCCGGCCATCGCTTCGCGCTGGACCCGGACCCCGCGGGGTCTTGGCTCCGTGATCCTGGACGGCTTGGCCATCCCCACCATCCTCGCGGTCTTCGTCAGCCCGTCGCCGCCCATGTTCTTCATCGACATGGAAAACTCGGCAGGAAGGCCGGAGCATATCCGACTCCAGGCCTTGATTCCGTGCACGCCAAACCGGCGCCCTGGGCGCCTGGGGGTCACGATGCGTTTCGTTTCCACATTGCTCGGGCTGGTCATTGGCGACCTGCTCGGCAGGCTTCTGTTCATTCCGCTCGGCTGGCCGTTCGACGCCAGGGCCTTTGCCGACAGGGTCGGCATCCTGGCGGTCACGGCCTTCGTCATCTGCTTTGTCTGGGATTATGTGCAGGATCGCTTCGGCTGGTTCGGCGGGGAACGCGATCCGGGCGAATGAAGCTGACCGGCGCGGGCGGTTGTCCGCGAATGCTTTGCCACCAGGCGGTCCAAACGGAGGGCGTGAGCGAAACGCGGCTCGGGCCCGGTCGTTCATTCGCGGCCTGGGCCCGGCCGATAGAGGCTAGCGCGCGCTGACTGCCACCCGGCTGCACCATCGGCGCTGGATGGCCTTGTAGGACGCGGCCTGGTAGATGGCGCTCAGGCCCACCAAGACGTAGACCAGACGGGTGAACCAGCTCAGCGTGCCGAACAAGGCCGCCACCAGGTCGAACTCGAAAAGCCCGACCAGACCCCAATTCAGCCCGCCTATAATGAGCAGGATGGTCGTGATGACATCGAGTGTCCTCATGTCCTTTCTCCTTGGGTTAGGGTTGGCGGATATAGGCCGATCAGGCCCATTGTACTACGCAGGGTGTTGTAGGGCGTCAAACCTTTTGTCCAGGCCTGGGCCGAGGGCTGGGCAAAAAAAGACCCGGCCAGGCCGGGTCGGAGAAAGGGAGCCTTGGCCTGACTCAGGTGTCCAGGAGGAATACCTCCAGCTTCCGGGAGCCGAAATCCAGGGCCTTGTCGGTCTCGTACATGAAGATGTCGACCTGGTTACGCTTGCGCTGGTGCATGAGGTCGTCGATGGTGAACACGCCCAGGCCCTTGATGTAGACCTTGCGTCCGAAGACCCAGCCTTCGTCGAACAGGTCGCGCGACACGGCCACGATGCCGGGGCGCACGCGGGCGTTGTTGGCGGTGATGAACGGCGTGTCGTCCGTCTCGCCGACCCGCGGGCTGTAGGCCGTCACCGTGAGCACCTTCTTCCGCTGCAAGCCCTTGAGCGTCTGATGGTTGGTCATCACGAACTTGTTCAGGACGGCTATCTTCGCCCGCTCCTCCAGCAGGGACTGCTCGAGATCGCGGATGCGCATGCGCGACGACTCGACCGTGCCGGTCAGGTCCGAGACCGCGCGCTGGGTCATGAAGACCACGGCGGCCAGGACCAGCAGGGTGCATGAGACTGCTACTCGTGTTGTCATTGCTTCTCCTCCTCGGGCCAACGCCGATTGCCTGTCCAGACTCCTTTCACGTTCCGCTCTCCGCGCGCCCAATCGGCTCCAAGGCCACGCGGCAATTGAACCTGCGCAGCTTACCACAAAAGAACCACATGACAACAGACTTAACCGATTAAGATAGCTTGGCTTTTGACATGGATTTAAGGTTGTCGAGCTATTTTAGGCGCTTGCCCGTACATTTTCCCTGGAATTTATTGCCGTCTTATCCATTGGGAGTGGGCAGGCTGAGCAAGACCGATGAACGCAAGAAAGGCGCGGCCTCCACGGAAGCCGCGCCCTGCCTGCAATCCGAGAGCGGTGTATACGCCGGCCGGCTCAGCCCCCGGAGCCCTCACGCTCTTCCTGCTTTCGCAGGACAAGGGCCGCGACCGAATCCAGCATGGCCTCATCCATCTTGAGAAAAGCGCAGCCCACCACGCCCATGCCCACACGGGCCACGATGCCTGTAAGACCTTGAACCACCACCTCGTCGCCATCGAGCAGATCCATCTGAAGCATCTGGGCCAGCTTGAACGGGCTGTCCTCCCGCAGGAAGCCGATGCCGCTCACGCTCAAGTCCCTGGCCACGAACTCACGGCCATATCCGATGATGCGCACGCGCAGATCCATCACGGAAATGCGGTACGCCCTACGGCGTTCCTTGCCTACCCTCATCATGGCCACCCCCTGTCAGATCCGGTGCTGCGCATGGTATCTACCAGTTCATGCCAACGCCCACAAGGACCCAAAGCCGTGCATACGCCTTACGATGCATGCCACGGCTTGGCTCCGCCTCCATTAGATCATTTTGCTTCTGAAATGCTCGGCACGCCATGCATGGGCATGGCATGCCGCCGCAGGTGGCGTCAGCGCAATCTACTTGCGCCGTCAATGCCGGAGCGAGCGTCTCAAAGTCAATCCGCTCTAATACGATGCATGTCCGGGCATGGCCTCGCGTCCACCTTCAGCGCAATAGCATATGGATTTTGAGAGGGAACCGCCCCGCCAACATCAGCTCGAACGCTTCCTGAGTGGCAATTGGGGCCGCGCCGAGACTCAGTGTGATCTAATCAGTGGAACGGTTCACCTGGTCACGAGTCATATGCGATAGCCCTGGTCCACCCATGGCGCGGTCTTGACATTTGGCTGTTTTCCGGCAAGGAATGCGAATTGTTTCACGACGCAAGGCCACCAGGAGGACAGGACATGTTTGCGACCATTTCCGAGTTGATCGAGAACGCGCTGCACTCCACCGCCGCGGGCTTCGTCGGCGTCAGCCTGATTTTCATCTACATGGCGATCATCGTGGGCACCGCCTGCTACCGCATCTACCAGAACACCCAGGCTGAGCACCATTAGCGAGATTTCCCCGGAATGCCGCCTCCTTCCAGAGGGAGCATTCCGGGAGGATCGCGCCGCGAGACGCCTTGCGGCACGCACGGCCGCGCCCTCCGAGGGGTGACGGCGGTTTCGTCTTGTGTTCCACCTGCCTTGGGTCTATACAGACTATTGAAAGAAGCCGTTCCGGCTTTTCGACTCCGCATTGTTTGAGCAAAGCTCAAGCATTGCCAGCGCATGCCTCGCATCCGGTGGGCCATCCTGACCCGCGCGACCTGCTTCTCCGCGGGTCGCCATGGCAGGCGGACGGCTAGCGCCATATTCTCCATGGCTCACCTGACTTCGAGAGGTCGGCATGTTCCAGTTTCCGTTCATTTTGGCCGCTGTTGTTTTCTTCTTCCTCCTGCTGCTGCTTCTCTTCGCCTTCGTCCAGATAGGGCTGATCACCGTGGCCTTCGCCAAGCTCGGCCTGACCACGGGCCAAGCCTTCCTCGTGCTCCTGGCCACTCTGTTCGGCGGCGGCGTCAACCTGCCCGTGCACCGCTCCCGACGCATGATCAAGGTCCCGTCGCCCTTCGGCCCGCCCGTGAACAGCCCCTTCTTCCGCCATGTGCGGCCCTACCAGTTCCCAGGCGCCGCGCACGAGCTGCGAGAGCAGATCGTGGCCGTCAACGTGGGCGGCTGCCTCATTCCGCTGCTCCTGTCGGCCTACTTCGTAAGCCTCATGGGGTTCACGCCCGCCCTGCTCCTGTGCACGGCGCTGGTCACGGCCGCCTGCTTCGCCATGGCCAAGCCCATCCCCGGCGTGGGCATCGGCATCCCCATGCTCGTGCCGCCCCTGGTCACGGCCGTCACCGCCATCCTGCTGGCCCCTCCCGAGCACGCGCCCCAGGTGGCCTACGTGAGCGGCACCATGGGCACCCTGCTCGGCGCCGACATCCTGCACCTGTTCAACCCGCGCACCAGGCGCGACCTCGACGCGCCCGTGCTGTCCATCGGCGGCGCGGGCACCTTCGATGGCATCTTCATCACCGGCATCCTCGCCGTGCTTCTGGCTTGAGGCCGCAATGACGCCGCCCATGACTGAAAGCACCAGACCGGCCGTGGTCGTCAGCCGCTGCCTCCTGGGCGAGCGGGTCCGCTACGACGGCGGCCACAAGCACGCCCCGCTCGTCATCGAGGAGCTTGCCGGCCGCTTCGCCATCATTCCGGTCTGCCCGGAAGTCGAGGCGGGACTGCCCGTGCCCCGCGAGCCCATCGACTTTCATGGCGACCCGCGCGCGCCCGCGGCGGTATGCAAGCACTCCCGTCTCAACGTGGCCGACCTGCTGCGCGAGTGGTCCCGACGCTGGCTGGCCGGACTCGCCGCCAGCGAAACGCCCGTCCGCGGCTTCTTTCTCAAGCACAACTCGCCGTCCTGCGCCGCCGTCACGCGCAAGCCTGTCTTCGATCTCCATGGCCGGCCTCGGGGCGAGGCCTTCGGCATTTTCGCCCATTTGGCCCTGCGCGCCTTCCCCGGCGCGGCCTTCGGCGATGAACACAGCCTGTCCACGAGCCGCGGCCGCGAGGATTTCATGGCCCTGGCTCAGAGTTGTTTCCACCGCCTGACCCAGGAGCGTCGCCCATGACCTTCAGCATCACATTGCCCGCGGAGCCGATTCCGCCCGGCGCTTACTGTCTCCTGGCCGCCGACGGCGCGGACGGGGCCATCCGGCCCGGACCGGGCACGCTCTTCTGCCGCCCGCCCCTGCCCTGCCTGCGAGCGGGCGTCTATCTGGACGGCCCGCAAGGCCCGCTGTTCCAGGTCGAATGGACCGGCCGCGCGCCATCCCAGGGCACGGCCTCGCCATGCCTCTGGCTGCGCGCCCTGGCCGCGCCCCAGGCCGAGCCCGGCGCATCCATCGAACTCGCCCCGCGCGCCGAGGGGTTGTCCCTGGCCTGGATCACCCTGTCGGACAAGGGCTCCCAGGGACTGCGTCAGGACGCCAGCGGACCGCTCATCGAGGAGGTCGTGCGCTCCAGGTACGCCGTGAGCCTGGCCACGGGCTTCGTGCTGCCCGACGAGCCCCGCGCCCTGCGCGCCCTGCTCACGGACTTGGCCCTGGTCCAGGGCTTCGATCTCGTGCTGACCACCGGCGGCACGGGCCTCGCGCCCCGCGACACCACGCCCGAGGCCACCCTGGCCGCCATCGAGAAGCGCCTGCCCGGCTTCGAGCTGGCCATGACCATGTCCAGCCTGGCCAAGACGCCCATGGGCGCCATCTCCCGCGCCGTGGCCGGCGTCCTGGGCCAGACCATCATCGTCAACCTGCCCGGCAGCCCCAAGGCCGTGCGCGAGAACCTCGAAGCCATCCTCCCGGCCCTGGGCCACGCCAGCGAGAAGCTCAAGGGCGACCCGGCCGACTGCGCCAAGCTGTAGAAAATCGCCTCCGCCCGTCGGCCGTCACGCGCGACTTCCTCAGTATCATTGCGCTCCCGGCGCGCCTTGCCCATATTTGGAGCAGGGCCCCATGGCTGGCGGACCGGCCTGGTGGACCAGGAGGCCGCAATGGCGCTGAAATCCCTTGTCGAGATCGTCGTGCTCGCCGCCGAATTGGCCGGCGTCGCCGTCATTGTCCTGGGCGCCCTCGCCTTGTGCCTGCACTTCGCCAGGGCCCTGCTCCGGGGCCAGCAGGTCAGCGAAGCCTATCGTCCTCTGCGCCGCAACCTCGGCCGGGTCATCCTCCTGGGCTTGGAGTTCCTCGTGGCCGCGGACATCGTCCGCACGGTCTCGGCGCGGCCCAGCTTCCAGGACCTCGGAGTTCTCGGCGCCCTCGTGGTCATCCGCACCTTCCTGTCCTTCGCCCTGGAGATCGAGATCAACGGCCGCCTGCCCTGGAAGATGGGCAGCGACGCGAGCCCAGGGCTGTGAGGCCGCGCCCCTCGACTCTCCGACACCGGACCGCTGTCCAATGCAACGCCACGCCGGCAGCCGCCACGATCCAGACAAGACATTTGCCTGTGCAGCCCTCGTGTGGGCCGTCCGGTGAACAGGCCTTGCCGGCCTGCCATGCTCTCCTCGGCTGGAGCGACCGGTTGATTCGCGACCCTTTTCCGAAACGCTGGAGCAAACGGCGGAAATCCGGGCCGGCCTACCGCTTTTCAGCTATCGTGCTATGGTTGGAGGACCACGGATAGAGGGAGAGCGTATGTCCGACGAGCGTGAAGGATCACTGGAGCGCAAGGACCGGCTGATAGCGGATCTCGAAAGGCGGCTCGCCGAGTGCGATCGGCGCGAGAGCGAGCGCCGGCGAGCCGGGAAGGGCTGGTGGGGGGAGACCGCCGAGGATGGGCTGAGAATGCTTCAGGCGGTCATGGAGTTCATCCCCGAAGGGCTGGCCATTGCCGGAGGCCCAGAGGCCACGATTCGCATGATCAGCCGCTATGGCCGGGAGACCCTCGGCCAGCCGCTTGAAAAGATGCAAGGCCGCTCCTTCCAGGAAGCCATGCAAGGGGAATTGTTGCGCGCGGACGGCGTCACGCCCGCCAAGGCCGAGGAATTCCCGCTCATGCGCTCTATCATCGAAGGGGAAGACGTTTGGGAAGAGGAATACGTCATCCTGCGCCCGGACGGCAAGAAGACGCCGATCCTTTGTAGCACCGGGCCGATGTATGACGAGGCGGGCGGCATCACGGGCGGTCTGCTTTCCTGGGTTGACATAACCAGACAGAAGGAGTTGCGGGAGAACCTCAGGGAGAGCGAGGAGCGCTTCAGGGCCATATTCGACCAGGCGGCGGTCGGCATGGCCCAGACCGCCCCCGACGGCCGCTTTCTCAAGATCAACGCGAAGTACTGCGAGATGCTCGGCTACTCTTGCGACGAGCTTGTCGGGCTCTCGGTCCATGACGTCATCTATCCCGAGGACCTGGTGGAGGAGCGCACCCTGATCCAGCGCCTGCTTGCCGGAGAGATCCCCGCATATTCACTCGCGCGGCGTTGCTACCGGAAGAACAAAACCATCGTCTGGACAGAGGTCACGGCATCCCTGGTGCGCAAGCCGTCCGGAGAGCCCGATTCCATCATCTCCATCAAGGTGGACATCTCGGAGCGCAGGGAGGCTGAGGAAATCCTGCGGCGGAGAGAGCAGGAATACAGGACCCTGGCGGAGAACGCGCCCGACATCATAGCCAGATTCAGCAAGGAAATGCGGTACCTGTACATCAATCCCGCCGGCGAGAAGGTCCGGAGCCATCCGGCGGCGAGCATCATCGGCAAGACCATCCATGAGCTGGGCTATTCGCCCGAGTTCATCAAGGCGGCCGAGCAGGTGCTCGGCAGGGTCTTCGCCACGGACAGGGGGGAGACGCTGGAGTATGAGTTTCCTTCGCCCCTCACTGGGCTCAGGTCTTTTCAGGTCCGTGTCGTGCCCGAGCACGACAAGCAGGGCGCGGTGGAGTCCGTGCTGACCATCTCCCGCGACATCACCGAACTCAAGCGGCTGGAGGCCGAGCTGAAGACGGCCAAGGAGGCCGCCGAGGCCGCCAATCGGGCCAAGAGCCAGTTCTTGGCCACCATGTCCCACGAGATCCGCACGCCCATGAACGGCATCCTCGGCATGACCGAGCTGGCCCTGGCAAGCTGCGCCAAACCCCAATGCGGCGCATACCTCGGCATGGCCAGACAGTCCGCGCGCAACCTGCTCGGCATCATCAACGACATCCTGGACCTGGCCAGGATCGAGTCGGACAAGGTCGAGATCGAGGAGCACGCATTCGATGCGCGCGCCGCGCTGGAAGGCCTTTCCGCGACCATGGCCCTGGAAGCGGAAAGGAAGGGGCTGCGCCTCCACGCCAGCATCGATGCGCGATTGCCGCCGCGCCTGAAAGGAGACGAGAGACGCCTGATGCAGGTCTTCACCAACCTCATCGGGAACGCCATCAAATTCACCCCGGAGGGCCAGGTCGCCGTCAAGGCGCTCGTGGTGAATCCGGCGGACCTTGGATTGCAGGAGGTTTGCCCGAACTCCGAGGCGGTCTGCCTGCTCGCATCCGTCAGCGACACGGGCATAGGCATTCCCTCGGACCAGCTCGGAAGGATCTTCGAGAGCTTCGCGCAGGTCGGAGGACCCGCGCACCTCAAATACGGCGGAACGGGCCTGGGCCTGTCCATCAGCAAGAGGCTCGTGGAGCTGATGGGCGGGAAGCTCTGGGTCGAGAGCGAGTTCGGCAAGGGGAGCACGTTCACCTTCGCGGTGATGCTCAAGCCGGCGGAGGCGGCCCGGCCGGAGCGCGCGCCGCCCATCCGGGCCGTTCCCAGACCCAAGGCGGCCTCGCGCAAGATCCTTCTGGCCGAGGACAACCAGATCAACAAGATCCTGGCCGTGAGCCTCCTTGAGCAGCGGGGCCACGCGGTGACGGCCGTGGAGAACGGCAGGCAGGCCATCGAAGTCCTTGGGCGGGAGCGCTTCGACCTTGTGCTCATGGACGCCCGCATGCCGGAGATGGACGGCGAGGAGGCGACCAGAATCATCCGGGAGTCTCCGCCGCCCGGAGTGGACAGGGACATCCCGATCATCGCCCTGACGGCCTATGCCCTCAAGGGCGATCGGGAGCGGTTCCTCGCCGCGGGCATGGACGACTACATCGCCAAGCCCATCGATCCGGAGGAGCTGGACAGGGTTCTGGCCAAGATCGAGGACGCGGGCGAAGGCAGGAGGCTCGGCGGCTGACGCGCGGCCTCGACCGGTCAGCGCCTGACCGCCAGGCGGCCCTCACCCGTGGAACAGACGGCCGAGAGCCCTGTCCAATTCGTCAAGGTCGAGGGGCTTTGAGATATAGTCGTCCATGCCCGCCTCGATGAAGCGATCACGGTCGCCTTTCAGGGCGTAGGCGGTCAGGGCCACGATGGGCACATGCGGGTCGCCGCTCTCGCCCGAGCGGATGCGCCGGGTCGCCTCGATGCCATCCATCTCCGGCATCCTGGCGTCCATGAGCACAAGGTCGAAGGCCTCCTGGCGCAGGGCTTCGACGGCTTCCCTTCCGTTCTCGACGCTCCTGACCTCATGGCCCTTGGCCCGCAGGAAGTCCACGGCCAGGATGCGATTGATCGCGTTGTCCTCGGCAAGCAGAACCTTGAGCGGACGCACCTTGGCGACCCGGCCCTCGGCGGGCTCGGGGCGAAGCGGCTGCTTTTCCCCCCTTGCGGGCTCGAGCGATACGACGAAGGTGAACGTGCTGCCCCTGCCGGGGGCGCTCTCCACCCGAATCCTCCCATTCATGAGTTCGATGAGTTGCCTGGAAATGGACAACCCCAGGCCGGTACCCCCATGGCGGGCATTTGCGGCGACCATGGTGAACGTCTCGAAGATGCTCTCCAACCTGTCCTGGGGGATGCCGATGCCGGTGTCCCTGACCGAGGCCACCAGGCAGACGAGCTCGGGGCTGGGGCGGAATGGCGCGAGACCTTCCCGCTCGGCGCGGCTCGCCACGGCCACCTTGACGGAGACCGAGCCTTGGCGGGTGTACTTGATCGCGTTGCCGAGGATGTTGATGAACACTTGGCGCAATCGTCCCTCGTCGCCCAACAGGCGATCCGGGATGCTCGGGCTGATATGCGCCTGGAAACGCAGTCCCTTGGCCTCGGCCTCCAGGCTCATGGTCTGGAAGAGCGTTTCGAGCATGCCACGCGGATCGAAAGGATTTTTCTCCAGCTCCAGCCTGCCCGACTCGATCTTGGACAGGTCGAGGATGTCGTTGATGATGCCGAGCAGCGCCACCGCGGACTTCTTGACCAGCTCCAGGTAGCCGTGGACCTTGGCCGACGGGCGGCTCATGAGCGCCATGTCGGTCAAGCCGAGGATGCCGTTCATGGGCGTGCGGATCTCGTGGGACATGTTGGCCAGGAACTCGCTCTTGGCCCTGTTCGCCTCCTCGGCCTCGGCCTTGGCCCTGCGCAGCTCCTCTTGGGCCTGCTTGAGTTCAGTGATGTCCCTGGCAATGGCCAGCACGGTTTCCACACGGCCCTCGGGGCCGCGCTCGGGCATGAGCTTGACCTGGGTGCGCCGCATGCCGAGCCTGGACGGGAAGTCCAACTCGACCGTCCTGGGCTGGTCGTGCTCGAAAACCCAGCGCAGGGCATGCTCATACTCCTGCTTGGTCTCATGGCTGTAGCTGCGCTCGCGGATGCTCGTGCCGATGATTTCGGACGGGAAGCGGCCCACCCAATCCACGATGGCCTTGTTGATGAAGATGTAGCGATACTGCCTGTCGAAGCGGGCGATGATGTCGGGCGCGTTCTCGGCGAGCGTCTGATACTCCTGCTCGCGTCGCCGCAAGGCCTCCTCGGCGAGAACCTTCGAGCTGATGTCGATATGGGCGACAACGGCGCCTCCGTGGCTGTGGGACAGCTGCGTCACGTGCATGAGGTACCAGCGCCTCTGGTCCGGGGAGTGGCACGGGTACTCGAATTCGAAGCGCCTGCGCCGCCTGCCCAGGACCTGCTCGATGCCGTGCAGGGCCTTGCGCGCATATTCGTCGTCCTCGCTTCCGAGCGCGTCCCGGCAGGCGTCGAGATAGTTGACGCCAATGCCGATGCCGGCCTTCCTGCCGCCGTTGCGGCGGGCGAACCGGAGCCAGGCCTCGTTGATGGCCACGATCTCGCCCTGGCTGTCGAGCACGGCGATGTGATCCGTGAGGGAATTGAGGATATTGGCGCAGATGTCTTCATCCGTTCGCCAGGAAAAGCCGGGCTTTCGCCGGCGCGGGGCGGAAGGCTCGCGAGCCCCGAGATTTCCTCGCTCGACCATGACGCTCTCCCGAGGCTGTCCCCCTTCTCCTTTATCCGCAAAAGGGAGAGAGGCTGCAACAACGGAAGACCGGTCAGACGCGAATATATATCGCGACAACGATACGCGCCATCACCGGATCGTGCTCACGCCGGCGGTCGCCGCGACGGACGGGCCGCTCAGGGCTGCCGGGCGACGAAGTGCGCGCCCCAGCGCAGCCAGAGCCACGCGCCCGCGAGCGCGAACGAGGCCAGGGTCACGGGCAGGCCCACGCGCAGGTGCGCGCCCCAGGTCATGCGCACACCGTGGCGTTCGGCCTGATCGGCCACGATGAGGTTGGCGATGGAGCCCACCAGGAGCAGGTTGCCGGCCAGCGTGCTGGACAAAGCCAGCACCAGGGCGGCCTCGGGCGCCATGGCCTTGGGCAGCAGGAGCATGACCGCGGGCACGTTGGACACGATGTTGGACAGCGCGGCCGTGACCACGAACAGCCAGCCGCCGTTGCCCAGGTCCACGCCGCCGCGCGCCATCGCGTCGTGGACGCGCTCCAGGAGGCCGGTGGCGGCCAGGGCATGGTTGACCACGAACAGGCCGATGAACAAGAGCAGGAGCTGCCAGTCCACCAGGGCGAACTTGTCGCGCGAGGTCAGCTTGCGGCTGAGCAGGAGCACGCCGGCGCAGGCCAGGGCCGCCACCTCGCGCGGCGGCCTGCCGGCCAGAAAGGCGGCCATGAGCAGGCCCAGGAAGAACAGGCCCTTGCCCGTCTGCCAGGCGTTGAAGACCGGGGCCTGCACCGGGGCGACAAAGGCGGGCGTGACGGCGGCGCGCCAGGAATGCCGGTGCTTGGCGCAAACGATGGCCCACAGAGCCAGCAGGCTGGCCGCCACGGGCACGGCCGCGTCGAGCAGGTAGGCCGTGAAGGGCAGGCCCGTGACCTGCCCGATGAGCATGTTTTGCGGGTTGCCTATGAGCGTGGCCGCCGAGCCGATATTGGACGCGCAGGCCAGGGCCAGCAGGAAAGGCATGGGATTCAGGCCCCGGTCACGGCAGCCCTCGACGAGGATGGGCGTCATGGCCAGGCAGATGATGTCGTTGGCCAAAAGCGCCGAGAGCACGGCCGAGGCGGCGATGACCAGGGCGAGCAGCCCCTGGGGCGGCAGCTCGGCGGAGGCGATGGAGCGCGTCACGCGCGTGTAGAAGCCGCCCAGGCGGAGCTGGGCCGAGACGACCATGAGCCCGAAGAGCATGGCCATGGTCGGCACGTCGATGGCCAGCCAGGCCTCCTGGGTGGTCAGCGCGCCGCCGGCCAGGAGCGCGATGGCCCCGAGCATGGCCACGCCCGTGCGGTCCAGGGCCAGCCAGGGCAGCCGGCCCAGGGCCATGCCGACGTAGACGAGAACGAAGACGCCGAGGACGAGGCTGTTCATGGGTGAAACCCCTGTGCAGGATGGGACCGGCAGGTCATAGGCCGGGCGCGGGACAAAGGCAATACAGAGCTGGATAAGGCGGGCGGCGAATTCCGCTGGCGGCGCCTGTGACGCATGCCTGCGCGCCACAAGCCGAAGACGTTCAGTTCATCGGAGAGGGCCTGTCCCGCCATTGACCTCCGCTCCAAAGCGATGCACAACTTGCGGGATACACTCAACAACGAACGCCGGCGGAGATGTCCATGGACCGACAGTTCCGGGCCGACCTGCACGTGCACTCACGCCATTCGCGAGCCACGAGCAAGAGCCTGACCCCGCGCCATCTGGCGGCCTGGGGCCAGGTCAAGGGCCTCGCGCTTCTGGGCACGGGCGACTTCACCCATCCAGGCTGGCTGGCCGAGTTGGAGGAGGCGCTGGTCGAGGACGGCGGCGGCCTGCTCCGCCTGCGCGATCACGCGGGGCTGGAGGCCGAGATCCCCTGGGTCGAAGGCTTCCGCTTCGGCGGCGGGACGCGCTTCATGCTCCAGGCCGAGATCAGCTCCATCTACAAGCGGGGCGGCAAGGTCCGCAAGGTGCACAACCTCGTGTACATGCCGGGCCTGGAGCAGGCCAAGCGGCTCAACCGGCGGCTGTCGGAGATCGGCAACCTCAAGGCCGACGGCCGGCCCATCCTGGGCCTGGATTCGCGCCACCTCCTGGAAATGGTCCTGGAGACCGATCCGCAGGCCTTCCTGATCCCGGCCCACATATGGACGCCCTGGTTCTCCCTGTTCGGCTCCAAGTCCGGCTTCAACTCCCTGGAGGAATGCTTCGGAGATCTGGCCGGCGAAATCTTCGCCCTGGAGACGGGTCTGTCCTCGGACCCGGAGATGAACTGGCACGTCTCGGCTCTGGACCGCCTGCGCATGGTCTCCAACTCCGACGCGCACTCGGGCGAGAAGCTGGGCCGCGAGGCGAGCCTGTTCTCCGGCGAGCTGGACTATTCGAGCGTTTTCCGCGCCCTCAAGGGCGAGGGGCTCGGCGCGCGCTTCCTGGGCAGCATCGAGTTCTTCCCCGAGGAGGGCAAGTACCACCTGGACGGCCATCGCAAGTGCGGGGTGGTCATGGAGCCCTCGGAGACCCGCGCGCGCGGCGGGCTGTGCCCGGTGTGCGGCAAGCCGCTCACCGTGGGCGTGCTCTCGCGGGTCATGGAGCTGGCCGACCGGCCCATGGCCCAGAAGCCGACGCGTCAGCCGGGCTTCGTGTCCCTGGTGCCCCTGGCCGAGATCCTGTCCGAGATCCTGGGCAGCGGCCCGGCCACGAAGAAGGTCAGGGCGGCCTATGCCGCCTGCGTGGCCCGCTTCGGCTCCGAGCTGACCGCGCTCCAGGACGCGCCCGCCGAGGAGCTGGAGCGCTGCCAGCCGCTGCTGGGCGAGGCCGTGGAGCGCATGCGCCGGGGCATGGTCATCCGCCAGCCGGGCTACGACGGCGAGTTCGGCGTCATCCGCGTGTTCAGCCAGCGCGAACTAGGCGAGCTGCGCCGAGGCGCGTTCCTGACCGGCGTGGAGCCGCCCGCGAGGGTCGGGGCCGCCGCCCGGCCGGCCGCCGGGGATGGCCAAGGCCAGCCCCCCGCGCCCGAGAAGGACGCCAGCCCCCTGGAGTTCAACCCGTCGCAGAGGAAGGCTCTCGAAGCGGGGCCAAGCCCAGTCCTCGTGCTCGCCGGGCCGGGCACGGGCAAGACCCAGACGCTCATGGGCCGCGTGCGCCGGCTGCTCGACGCGGGCGAGAACCCGCGGCGCATCCTGGCCGTGACTTTCACTCGCCGTGCGGCGGGCGAACTGCGCGAACGGCTGGCGTCCCTGGCCGGCGAAGGCGAGGCCCTGCCCAGAGCCGACACCCTGCACGCCCTGGCCTTCGACCGCTGGCGCGAAGCCTGGGGCGAGTCGCCGGTGCTCATGGACGAGGAGTCGGCCATGCGCCTGTTCGCCGAGGTCAACCCCGAGCGATCCGGCGGCCGGCTGCGCCAGGCCTGGCAGGCCGCGAGCGTGGCCCGCGAGCGCATGGAGGAGCCGTCGGCCGGACTGGCCGAAGCGCTTGCGCGCTACACGAAGCAGAAGGAGTCCTGGAATCTCGTGGACTACACGGATCTGGTCTTCTTCATGGTCGAGCAGGTCGAGGCCGGCATCTACTCCCCGCCCTACGCGCACGTGCTCGTGGACGAGGTCCAGGACCTGACGCCCTTGCAACTCCGCTGCGTCACGGCCTTGTCGCCCGAGGGCCGGGGCTTCTTCGCCATCGGCGACCCCAACCAGTCCATCTACGCCTTCCGGGGCGCCACGCCCGACGCGGCGGCCGCCCTCAAGGCCAAATGGCCCACACTCCAGGTCCTGGCCCTGACCGAGAACTACCGTTCCAGCGCGGGAATCGTGGAGCTGGCCGCGCCGCTCTTTCCCGATTCCCCGAGACTCACGCCGCACGCGGCCGGCGAGGCTGACATCCGCCTGTTCGCCGCGCCCACGGCGGCCAGCGAGCTGTCCTGGGTCGGCGAGCGGGCGCGGGAGCTCATCGGCCCGTCGAGCCACAGTCTGGCCGATGCGGCCGAGGGCGGCGGACTGTCGCCCGGCCAGGTGGCCGTGCTCGTGCGCTTCCGGCAGCTCGTTGAGCCCGTGCGCCGCGCCCTGGACCGCCTGGGCGTGCCGGCTTCGGCGCCCGAGGCCGAGGCCTTCTGGCGCGAGCCCCGCGTGGAGCTGATCCTCGCCGCGGCCTGCAACCTGCTGGGCATGGCCGCGCCCGAGCCGAGCCTGGCCGAGCAGGGCGAGAAGGTGCCCGAGCTGCCCGAGAAGGTCCTCGTGCAGGGGCCTCTGGCCCTGGCCGCCTACCTCCAGGAGACCGGGCCGTTCGACCGTTTCTTCTGGAAGGGCAAGGCCTTCCGTGCGCTGAGCAAGTCCTGGGAGGAGAAAGGCGGCTGGATCGGGCTCGTGAACTGGATTCATCTCCAATCCGACCTGGAGATGGTCCGCGCCCGCGCCGAGAGCGTGCAGGTCATGACCATCCACGCGGCCAAGGGCCTGGAGTTCGAGGCCGTGTTCCTGCCCTGCCTGGAGGACGGCATCCTGCCCTTCGCCGGCTCGGGGTTCCTGGCCGGCAAGCCTGATGCGGCGGCCATGGACGAGGCCGAGGAGCGGCGGCTGTTCTATGTCGGGCTTACGCGGGCCAAGCGGCTGCTCTACCTGAGCTGCGCCGGCCGCAGGGAGATGTACGGCCGGGAGCTGCGCCTGCCGCGGTCGCGCTTCCTGGCCCAGCTCCCCGAGGCGCTCTTGCGCAAGTCCAGGCTCGTGGCGAGCACCCAGAGCCAGGCCGAGCAGCTCAGTCTCTTGTAATCCTGCCTACGCGTCGCGAGGACGGCGCACCGGACGCGCCGTGGTCCGGACGCGGACACGGCCTTCGGCGGGATGGCCCTTTTACAGGCCGCGCATGAGCAGGGGATTGTAGAACCAGCGCTCGTAGACCCGGCATACGCGCATGGCCATGGGCCTGCGCACGCCAGCATCACGCAGGCGGCAGAAGACGTGCAGCGGATTGAAGATGTGCCGGACAGCGAGCCTCATCCTCGACATGCGTCATCCTTCCCTTGGAGGAAGCCTCCACATTCTGAACTTAGCGCGACTGGAACGGACATGCCTTTAAACAAAAAACCAGGAAAAATAAACTCCCCGCGCCGCCCTGGCGCCGCCGGCATTCCCTGGCGCGTCGCCGCGCCGTCGGCCGTGTGGCCCGAGGCCCTGCCGGGCAATTGCAAGAAGCTGGCCGGACTCCCGGGGCGGCCAGTGGACGAAGTCGGCCTGTGCCTGTTCGAGTCGCGCGCCTGCCTGGCCTATGGCGAGTCGGACCTGCCTGCCCGGCTTGCAGGCCTGGGCCTGGGATTCCATGCGCACCTGCCCCTGGACCTGCCCTGGGAGAACGGGCTGAAGGCGGTTTCCACAATCATCCGAGGTCTTGCGGACAAGATCGCTTTCCTGTCCCCGCGCGTCTTCGTGCTCCATCCGCCGCCCGATCCGGCCCTGCTGCCGGGTCTCGCCGAGCTGTTCCAGGGGCTGGGAATCGAGCCGTCCAGGGTTCTGCTGGAGAACGTCGCGGGCGACGACCTGTCCCGCCATGCGCAAGCCTTGGCCGCCATGGGCCGGGCAGGCTTCGCCGTGTGCCTGGACCTGGGGCACATGCTCGCCTTCGGCCAGGAGCGCATCCTGGACGACCCGCGCCTGGCCGGCCGCGTGGCCATGGTCCACGCCTACGGCCCTGGTCCGCGCGGCGAGCACCACGGCCTGGCGCGCCTGGACGCCGGAGGCCGGGCCCTGCTCGGCCGCTGCCTGGCGCTCCTGTCGCCCGGCGAAACGCTCATGCTCGAATGCTTCCGGCCCGGCGAGCTCCTGGAATCCCTGGACGCGCTGCCAGGACTGGTCCATTCATGCCGGATGGAGGGCCACTCATGATCACCCTCGTGCTCGGAGGCGAAAAGTCGGGCAAGTCGGACTTCGCCCTGGAGCTGCTGTTGGCCGCGCCCGCGCCGCGCCTCTTCGTGGCCACGGGCAAGGCCCTGGACCCGGCCTTCCGCGAGCAGATCCGCCGACATCGTCAGGAGCGGCCGGCGGACATCCCCGTGGCCGAGGCCGGCGCGGACCTGGCCGGCGTGCTCGCCATGGCCCGCGGACGCCGCGGCTCCGTGCTCGTGGACAGCCTGGACTTCTGGCTCTTCGCCTGCCGGCAGGCGCCGGGCGGGCGGGACCATGTCCAGGAATTCTTGGCCTGCCTTGATTCCTGGGACGCATGTACGGTAATCTTGGTTTCCGCGGAGATCGGCCTTGGCCCCATCGCCGCCTCGGCCGAGACACGGGCCTTCGTGCGGGCTCTTGGCGAGCTCAACCGGGCCGTGGCCAGGCGCGCGGACACGGCCTGGCTGGTGGCTGCCGGGCTTCCGCTCCAACTCAAGCAGGCCGGAGGGCCATAAGGCAGGTCATGTCCTATTTCCGCCAGCTCGGCGACAAGCTCCCGCGCCTGCTCTCACTCCTCAAGAAGGACGAGACCTGGCTCATCATGATCAACGCCGACCCGGACGCCATGGCCTCGGCCATGGCCCTCAAGCGCATCCTCTCCCGGCGGGTGCGCAGCGTGGCCATCGGCCAGATCAACACCATCTCCCGGCCCGACAACCTGGCCATGATCAGGTATCTGCGCATCCCCACCCATGACATCCGCAGCGAGCTGGTCGAGGGCTTCGACCGCTACGCCCTCGTCGATTCCCAGCCCGCGCACAACCCGGATTTCGCCGGCTTCCGCTTCTCCATCATCATCGACCACCATCCGATGCCCGAGGGCCGGCCGCCAGAGGCCGACTTCGTGGAGATCAAGCCCGAGTACGGCGCCACGGCGACCCTGCTCACCGAGTACCTCTATAACCTCAAGATCACGCCCAGCCGGCTGCTGGCCACGGCGCTCCTCTACGGCATCAAGTCGGACACCCAGGACTTCGAGCGGGAGTTCTGCGACACGGACATCAGGGCCTTCCGCTACCTGAGCAAGTTCGCGGACCACACCATCCTGCGCAAGGTCGTGCGCAGCGAATACCACCTGTCCTGGCTCAAGCACTTCAGCTGGGCCTTCCGCAACCTCGTGCTCCTGCCCCACGGCATATTCGTGCACATGCACACGGTCAAAAACCCGGACATTCTGGTCGTCCTGGCCGACTTCTTCCTGCGTGTGCACGAGGTGACCCGGGCGGTCATTTCCGGCATCTACGACGGCAAGCTCGTGATCATCTTCCGTAGCGACGGTCTGGGCCGCAACGTGGGCGAGCTCGCCAAGAACCTCTTCGGCGACGTGGGCTCGGCGGGCGGGCACAAGGCCGCGGCCAGGGCCGAGATACCCCTGGAGGCGCTGGCCGGCGTCCCGGCCGACGACTTCGTGCTGGAGCGCATCGATCCGAGCCATAAGCGCCGCGGCCTGTCCCTGCGCTTCATGCGGGCCAACTAACGCATTTTGCGAATCAACCGAGAGAGGGCGGCGCCCTCTCTCAGTTGGTCTATAAGCCACTTTACTCAGGTCTGATCGCGCTCGTCCGTGACGCGGCGGGTCTTGGCGAAGGTGCGCGGGAGCGCGCCGGGGTCGAGCACCTCGACCTGGGCGCTCACGAGCAGGTGCCGGTGCAGGGCGTCGGCCACGGCCGCGGCAAGGCGGCCGCATTCGTCGGCGGCCACGCCCTCGGCGCGCTCGGCCTTGACGATCATGAAGTCGCGGCCCTCCTTGCGCGTGAGCAGGATCTGGTACTCGCTGCCCATATCCGGGAACGCGCCCAGGACCTCGGCGATCTGGCCGGGGTAGATGTTGACCCCGCGCACGATGAACATGTCGTCCGAGCGGCCCAGGATGCGGTCATGGCGCGGGAGCCGGCAGCCGCACGGGCAGTCGCCGGGCAGGAACCTGGTCAGGTCGTGGGTGCGGTAGCGGATGAGCGGCGCGGCCTCCTTGCGCAGGCTCGTCACGACCATCTCGCCGATCTCGCCGGGCGCGACCGGCTCCAGGGTCTCGGGGTCCAGGATCTCCAGGACGTAGTAGTCGGCCCAGTAATGAATGCCCCGGCGCGCGGAGCATTCCAGGCCCGCGCCCGGGCCGTACAGCTCGGTCATGCCGCTGATGTCGAAGCTGCCCGCGAGCCCCAGCAGCTCCTCGAAGCGCGCGCGCATCTTGGGCGAGTGGGCCTCGGAGCCGAAGATGGCCCGCTTGAGGCCGATCGTGTCGCGCAGGCCCCGGCGCTCGATTTCCTCGGCCAATAGCAGGGCCATGGAGGCCGTGGAGCAGATGGTCGAGGGCTTGAGATCCGTCAGGAGCTGGAGCTGGATGTCCAAGAGGCCCGGCCCCACGGGCACGGCCATGGCCCCGAAGCGCTCGCAGCCAAGCTGGAAGCCCACCCCGGCCGTCCACAGGCCGTAGCCCACGCAGATCTGCACGCGGTCCATGGGCGTGCAGCCCGCCAGCTCGAAGCAGCGGGCCATCATGTCCTTCCAGTCGTCGATGTCCTTCTGGGTATAAGCCAGGATCTTGCGCTTGCCCGTGGTGCCGCTGGAGCCGTGGATGCGCACGACCCGCTCCTCGGGCACGGACAAGAACGGCAGCGGATAGCCGTCGCGCAGGTCCTCCGCCGAGGTGAACGGCAGCCGCCGCAGGTCGTCCAGGCTCCTGAGGTCGCCCGGCTCGAAGCCTGTCTCGCGCAGCCGGGCATGATGGAACTCGCTGCCCCGGAAGACGTGCTCCAGGGTCCAACGCAGGCCTTCGAGCTGGATACCGGCGAGTTCGTCGGCCGAGATGTCCGGGATGAAACGCTGCCTGCTCGTCGTGGTCATGGTGGTCATGAAGATGCCTCCAACGGCCGGACAGGGAAACTTCTTGAAACAAGTTCCCCTTCCCCGGACCCCTACCCTTCAAGAACTTCTGGTTTCGCTTCGCGCTTGCGTAACTGAAAAAGACCGGTTTGTCTCCTGCGCGGTGAGGCGCGAAGGCCGAAATAGGCAGCCGAGGCAAGGATGGAGACAGACAAGGCGACATCAATCTTTCGCATGAATTAATCGATCGATTGACATTCGCACTGAAAAAGCGCAAGGTCGGAGCAACGGCAGAAGGCAAGGCCGGCAACCATCAGCTTTCATCTCGTGGCAAGGGAGCCGGACAGCCAAAGGATAAATGATGACACACCCAGGGAAAACGCAAAACCGCAAGGAGGCCGACGCCCGCGAGCGGCTCATCCAGGCCGGCATCGAGGCCTTCGGGCGCCACGGCTTCGACGGCGCGAGCACGCGCAGGCTGGCCGCCGAGGCCGGCGTGAACATCGCGGCCATTCCCTACTACTTCGGAGGCAAGGAGGGCCTGTACAAGGCCGTGGCCGCCCACATCGTGGAGCGTATCCGCGAGCGCATGGCCCCCGAGATCGCCGCGGCCCACGGGCTGGCCGCACGGGAAGACGCCTCTCGGGAAGAGCTCATCGGCGGAGTGAAAGGCCTCCTGGCGGGTCTGACCTTCGCCATGATCGGCACGCCCGAGGCCAGACGTTGGGCGCGCATCATCATGCAGGAATATATCAAGCCCTCGGAAACCTTCGAGATCTTCTTCCAGGGCGTGGTCAAGCGTCTGTTCGGCGCGTGCGGCGCGCTCCTGACGCGGCTCACGGGCCTGCCGCCCGAGGGCGAGGACCTGGCCTTCCTGACCCAGGCCATGGTCGGGCAGGTCCTCGTCTTCCGCCTGGGCGAGCAGGTCCTGCTGCGCCGCCTGGGCCAGGAAGCCGTCACGCCGGATCAGGTGGCCAAGCTGGCCAGGCTCGTGGCGGCCAATGCCGAGGCCATCATCCGCGGCGAGAGCTGGCGCATGGCGGCATCCGGAAAAGGGAGCGAGGCATGAAGAAAAAGCGGCTCATCATCGTGCCCGTCGTGCTGGCCATCGCCGGCGTCCTGGCCTGGCGCTTCATCCTGCGCGAGCAGGGGCACGACGGCGGCGCGCTCAGACTCTACGGCAACGTGGACATCCGCCAAGTGGACCTGGCCTTCCGCGTGGCCGGGCGCATCGAAGGCATGCGCTTCGAGGAGGGCGACCCGGTGCGCGCGGGCGACCTGCTGGCCGTGCTCGACAAGCAACCTTTCGAGGATGAGGTGCGCATGGCCAGAGCCCAGGTGGATGTGGCCAAGGCCGATCTGCTCAAGTTCGAGACAGGCACGCGGCCCGAGGAGATCGCCCAGGCCCAGGCCCTGGTCGAGGAGCGCAAGACCGCCCTGGCCAACGCCCAGCGCTTGTACGAACGGCAACGGGACCTTTTCCGGGGCGAGGCCGTGTCCAGGCAGGCCCTGGACGACGCGCTCACCCGCCGCGACGAGGCCCAGGCCAGGCTCCAGTCCGCGCGCAAGGCCCTGCAGATGGCCCTCAAGGGCTTCCGCGCCGAGGAGGTGCTCAAGGCCCAGGCCGGACTGCGCGCGGCCGAGGCCGCCCTGGCCCAGGCCCTGACGCGCCTCGCGGATACCGAGCTGCGCGCGCCCGAGGACGGCACCGTGCTGACCCGCGTGCGCGAGCCGGGCTCGGTCGTCGGGGCCGGGGCCGTGGTCTATTCCGTGTCCCTGGACGACCCGGTCTGGGTGCGGGCCTACGTGGCCGAGCCTGACCTGGGCCGCGTGCCGCCCGGCCTGCCCGTGCTCGTATACACGGACAGCAGGCCGGACCAGCCCTATCGAGGCCAGATCGGCTTTGTCTCGCCCGTGGCCGAGTTCACGCCCAAGTCCGTGGAGACCGAAGCCCTGCGCACGGATCTCGTCTACCGGCTGCGCGTGGTGGTCGGCAATCCCGACCAGGGCCTGCGCCAGGGCATGCCCGTGACCGTGGTGACCAAGGTCGGGGAGACCGGGGATGCCGACGATGCCCGCAAGTAGCGGCGGCCCCGCGCAGCCAGCGACCCCGCCCGCGACCCCGCGGGCGGCCCGGGACGCCGTATCGGCCGAAGTTCCGGCCGGCATGGTCATGGGCCTCGTTGGTCCGGACGGAGCCGGCAAGACCACGCTCCTGCGCCTCATGGCCGGGCTCCTGCGGCCCGACAACGGCTCCGTGACCGTGCTCGGCGGCGACACGGTGCGCCAGGCCGAGGCCGTGCACGCGAGCATCGGCTACATGCCCCAGAAGTTCGGCCTCTACGAGGATCTGTCCGTGGCCGAGAACCTGCGCCTGTACGCGGACCTGCGCGGCCTGCCCAGGGACGAGCGCGGGCCGGCCTTCGAGCGGCTGCTGGCCTTCACGGACCTGGCCCGCTTCACGGATCGCCTGGCGGGCCGGCTCTCGGGCGGCATGAAGCAGAAGCTCGGCCTGGCCTGCGCGCTCATACGCAAGCCGCGCCTGCTCCTGCTGGACGAGCCGAGCGTTGGCGTGGACCCCATCTCGCGCCGCGAGCTGTGGCGCATGGTCCAGGAGTTGAAGGACGAGGGCATCGGCGTGGTCTGGTCCACGGCCTATCTGGACGAGGCCGAGGCCTGCGACCGCGTGCTCCTGCTCTCCGAGGGCCGCCAGCTCTTTTCCGGGACGCCCGGCGAGCTGACGAGCCGTGTGGCCGGGCGCGTCTTCCAGGTGCGCTCCATCGAGGGCCGGCGCAGGCTCGTGCTCCGCACGGCCCTGGACAGCCGGGGCATCATCGACGGCACCATCCAGGGCGAGAGCGTGCGCCTCGTGCTGGACCAGGGCGCGCAGGCTCCGAACCCCATGGAGCTGGGCGCGGGGGCGTCCAGCCGGTTGATCCAGGTCGCGCCGCGCTTCGAGGACGCCTTCATGGACATTCTCGGCGGCGGGCCGGGCGGCACATCGCCCCTGGCCGAGCGCATGGAGCATGTGCCCGACGACGGACGGGCGGTCGTGGAGGCGGTCGGGCTGACCAAGCGGTTCGACGACTTCACCGCGGCCCGGGACGTGACCTTCGCCATCCGGCGCGGCGAGATATTCGGCCTGCTCGGCCCCAACGGCGCGGGCAAGTCCACGACCTTCAAGATGATGTGCGGACTGCTGAGGCCCACGGCCGGCAAGGCCCTGGTGGACGGCTTTGATCTCCAGGCCGCTCCGGGCAAGGCGCGCTCGCGCATCGGCTACATGGCCCAGAAGTTCTCGCTCTACGGCAACCTGAGCGTGCGCCAGAATTTGGAGTTCTTCTCGGGCGTCTACGGCCTGGCGGGCCGGCGGCAGCGCGAGGCCATCGGGCGCATGGTCGAGGTCTTCGGCCTCGCGCCCCACCTGTCCGAATCGGCCGAGGCCCTGCCGCTCGGCTTCAAGCAGCGCCTGGCCCTGTCCTGCGCGGTCATGCACGAGCCGGCGGTGCTCTTCCTGGACGAGCCCACCTCGGGCGTGGACCCGGTCACGCGCAGGGAGTTCTGGACGCACATAAGCGGCATGGTCGAGAAGGGCGTCACGGTCATGGTCACCACGCACTTCATGGACGAGGCCGAATACTGCGACCGCATCGGCCTGGTCTACCGCGGCCGGGTCATCGCCCTGGGCACGCCGGGCGAACTCAAGGCCGACACGCGCAGCGAGGCCCTGCCCGATCCAGGCATGGAGGACGCCTTCATCGCCCTGGTGCGGGCCCACGACGAGCGGGAGGCGGCCTGATGCGCGCCGACGCCGGAGGCAGGGGCGGGGCCGCGCGCAGGCTGCGGGCCCTGATCTGGAAGGAGTCGCTGCAGATCGTGCGCGACCCGAGCAGCGTGCTCATTGCCTTCGTGCTCCCGCCCGTGCTCCTGTTCCTCTACGGCTTCGCCCTGTCCCTGGACGTGGAGCAGGTGCCCGTGGCCCTCGTGGTCGAGGACGATTCGCCCGAGGCGCGCAGCTTCGCCGACGCCTTCAGGGCCTCGCGCTACTTCGACGCCCGCCTGGGCGCGGACCGCCGGGAGTTCACGGACGAACTCGTGCGCGGCACCCTGCGCGGCATCGTGGTCATCCCCGAGACCTTCAGCCAGGATCTGGCCAGAGCCGGGCAAGCCGCGCCCGTGCAGGTCATCGCCGACGGCAGCGAGCCCAATACGGCCAATTTCGTGCAGAACTACGTGCAGGGGCTGTGGAGCAACTGGTTCGCCCAGCGGGCGCTGGAGCAAGGCGCGCCCGTCTTCCAGCCCGTGCGCCTCTCGCCGCGCGTGTGGTACAACGAGGAGCTGGAGAGCCGGAACTACCTCGTGCCCGGCTCCATCGGCATCGTGCTGACCATGATCGGCACCATGCTCACGGCCCTGGTCGTCTCGCGCGAGTGGGAGCGCGGGACCATGGAGGCGCTCATGGCCACGCCCGTGGGCCGCCTGGAGATCGTGCTCGGCAAGCTCCTGCCCTACTACCTCCTGGGCATCGGCTCCCTGGCCGTGTGCTGGGTCCTGGCCGTGACGGTCTTCGACGTGCCTTTCCGGGGTTCGCTGGCAGCCCTGTTCCTGGCCTCCTCGCTGTTCCTCCTCTCGGCCCTGACCACCGGGCTGTTCATCTCCACCGTCTCGCGCAACCAGTTCGTGGCCGCGCAATCCGCGCTTCTGGCCGGCTTCCTGCCGGCCTTCCTCCTCTCGGGCTTCGTGTTCGAGATATCGAGCATGCCCCTGCCCATCCGCATCGTCACGCACATCGTGCCGGCGCGCTATTACGTGGCCTGCCTGCAAACCATTTTCCTCGCGGGCGACGTGTGGGCCGTGCTCCTGCCCAACATGGCCGGCATGGCCGCCATCACGGCCGTGCTCCTTCTCGTGACCCTGCGCAAGACCACCAAGAGGCTCGACTGACATGCCGGCCATGTTCGCCGCCAACGGCCGCGTACTCGCCCTCATCAAGAAGGAGATCCTGGCCATCGTGCGCGACAGGCGCAGCCGCATGGTGCTCATCGTCCCGCCCGTCGCGCAGCTGCTTCTCTTCTCCTTCGCCGCCTCCCTGGAGGTGCGCGACGCCGATCTGGCCATTCTGGACCTGGACAGGGGCGCCTGGTCCATGGAGCTGGTCCAGCGCTTCTCGGGCGCGCCCATCTTCGGCGAGGTGACCTTCCTGGAGGGCCGGCAGGAGCTCGGGCCGACCATGGACGGCCGCCAGGCGCTCATGACCGTGGTCATTCCCCAGGACTTCTCGCGGGCCATCGCGGCCGGCAGGCCGACCGACCTGCAACTCATCCTGGACGGCCGGCGCTCCAACTCGGCCCAGATCGTCCAGGGCTACGCCGCGCGCATCGTGGACGGCTTCAACCGCGACCTGGCCAGGCGTCAGGGCCTATTCGGCCCGCCTTCGACCCTGGTCGCGCGCAACTGGTTCAACCCGAACCTGAACAACGTCTGGTTCACGGTGCCCAACCTCATCGGCATCCTGAGCACGACCATCGGCCTGGTGGTCACGGCCCTGTCCGTGGCCCGCGAACGAGAGATGGGCACCTTCGACCAGCTCCTGGTCACCCCGCTCTCGGCGCGCGAGATCCTGGCCGGCAAGACCATTCCCGCGCTCTTCCTGGCGCTCATGGAGGGCACGCTTATCCTCGCGGTGGCGGTCGCGGTCTTCCGCATCCCCTTCCACGGCTCGCTCGCGGCGCTCTACCTGAGCATGGCCGTGTTTCTGGCGGCCGTGGTGGGCTTCGGCCTGTTCATCTCATCCATGGCCAAGACCCAGCAGCAGGCCATCCTCGGCGCGTTCACCTTCATGGTTCCGGCCGTGCTCCTGTCGGGCTTCGCCACGCCCGTCGAGAACATGCCCGGCTGGCTCCAGGTCGTGTCCCTGGCCAATCCGCTGCGCTACTTCCTCGTGATAGTGAAGGGCGTGTTCCTCAAGGCCATGCCCGCGGCCATGATTCTGGAACAGATCTGGCCCATGGCCGTCATCGCGGTCCTGACCCTGGCCGGGGCCGGCTGGTTCTTCGGCAGGAGGCTGGAATAGCGGAGCCGGAAATACCGAGAGAGGGCGCGGCCCTCTCTCGGGCTCTCACCCGCCAAGGGCCTGTCCCGACAAGGCGGCCCTTGGAACCCGTGTTTCAGGGCGGGCAGGCCTTACCAGCTGTTGAAAAAACGTCCTGATTTTTTCAACTCCGTAATGCCTGAGCAAAATCCAGGCATTACTCACGAATGCTGCGCATCCGGCGGGCCATCCTGGCCCGCGCAGTCTGTTTTTCAACCGGCTGTTACGCCTGCTTGTACTTGTCCATGTACTCGGCCAGCTCGGCGTTGGCCCGCTCGACCTCTTCCTCGATGTCCCGGAGATAGAGCCTGCCCTCCTCGACATTGCCGGCCTTGAGCTGCTGCTCCAATTGCAAGGCTCTTTGTCTGAGCTTAAGCGCGCCCAGGGTCGCGGCGCTGCCCGCCAGGCTGTGGGCCACGCCGGCGGCGCGCTTGTAGTCTTCGGCGGCCATGGCCTCGCGGATCTGGTCGCGCTTGCTGGACGAGTCCTGGAAGAAAAGCGTCACGAGCCTGACGAGCAGGTCGGGAGTCCTGGCGTAGCGGCTCTCGAAATAGTCCAGGTCGATGGCCCGCTGCCGCCTGATCATGAGCCGCTCCAGCGCGCCCGCGCTGTTCTTGTCCAGATCGACGAAGGCCAGCCCCGCGACGTTACTGCCGATGTAGGCCACGCGCACGGGAATATCGGACACCAGTGGCTCCGCGCCCACCAACAGATCCACGCGCGCGGTTTCGCCGGGCTCGGCCTCGGGGATGGCGCCGACGACTCCCACGCCCTCGATGCTGATGTCGCGCGCCTCCAGGCGCTTGCCCGAATCACGCACCAGCACATCCAACTCACGGGCCGGCACGCGGCGAGCCCTGCGGCGTTCTTGGCTCGGCATAGGAGCCCTCCTCACCTCACACCAAGCCAGACAGAGGCTCCAGGGTCAATGAGATTTGGCCGGACAAGTCTCTAGCAGCTGACGGACGGCTTTACAGGTGGTCGGACAGCCGCGGAGGGCCTGGGAAAAGCGCACCGATCGCCATGGGCATGCGGGCCGGAGCGCGGCGGGTCCACAAGCCTGGGC
>JAEYTO010000009.1 GCA_023433925.1 Pseudomonadota bacterium
AGTTGAATGGGCGTATATTTACCAGTTCAATTGCAATTTGCTGTAGAGCAGTTTGACTTTGAGACGCTCACGCCGGCGTTGACGGCGCAAGCGGATTGCACCCACGCCTGCGGAGCATTCTCAAAAGCAAATACTCTAGATCGGCAGTTTCTTCATGATATTCGGGGCCGAGCGAATGACTCCTCGACCTGCGTGGGATCATCATGATCTCACTCGGCTGAGCGCATTGCCTTGCGCCTTCGCCATGGTGTAGCCTTAACGAGTGCTCGAGCGGTTTCAAACCAGATAGGCGGCCCGGCAGGAGGGTCCATGGCGGGCAGTGACGGACAGCATCCGCGGTGTAGCGTTTGCGGCCGCATCCTCCGTCCCGAGGATGCGATCCCGGCCAACACGATTCGACCGCCGATCGTCGAGGCCATCCGTCTCGATCACCCTGAGTGGGATCGGCGCGGATACGTCTGCCGCGAGGATCTGGCTCTTTACCGCATGCGCTACATCGAAGACCTGCTCGAACGCGAGCGTGGCGACCTGGACCACCTGGAGCAGGAAGTGCTGGAGAGCCTGAGCAAGGACCAACTCCTGTCCCGCAACGTGAACGAGGCGTTCGAGGAGCGCCGCACCTTCGGCCAGCTAGTGGCGGACACCATCGCCCGCTTCGGCGGCTCGTGGGGCTTCATCCTTCTCTTCGGTCTGTTCCTGGGCCTATGGATCGCCTTGAACACCGTACAGCTCCTGGCCCAACCCTTCGACCCCTTTCCCTACATCCTGCTCAACCTCATCCTGTCCTGCCTCGCGGCAATCCAGGCGCCCGTTATCATGATGAGCCAGAACCGACAGGAAGCCAGGGACCGCCTGCGCGGGGAGTATGACTATCAGGTGAACCTGAAGGCCGAGCTTGAGATCCGCCAGCTGCACGAGAAGCTGGATTTCTTCCTCACGCGCCAGTGGCGGCACCATCTGGAGATCCAGCGGCTGCAGATGGATATGATCAAGGAACTGGCTTCCGGCCAGAACACCGGAGACCAAGCTTCATGAATCTGGCCGAGTACCAGGACATCATCGTCAGATACGGCTATCTGGCCATCATCGTCGGCTCCATGCTGGAGGGCGAAATGGTCCTCGTCCTGGGCGGCTTCCTGGCCCACCAGGGCTATCTTTCCCTGCCCGGGGTCGTGGGCTCGGCCTTTCTGGGCACGTTGAGCGCGGACCAGTTCTTCTTCTTTCTGGGCCGCACTCGCGGCCGGCCCTACCTGCGGAGCCGCCCTGGACTCATGGCCCGCGTGGTCAAGGCCGACCGCCTGGTCTCCCGCCACCGCCTGCCGGTCGTGCTCGGCTTCCGCTTCCTGTACGGCATGCGCACGATCATCCCGTTCGCCCTGGGCCTAAGCAGCCTGCGCGCCGGATTCTTCGTGCCCCTGAACGTCATCGGGGCGCTTATCTGGGCCTCGGTGGTGGGCGTGGCCGGCTACCTCTTCGGGCGGGTCCTGACCGGGCTGCTGGAGAAGGCCGCCCGCCACGAGGACGCGGTATTCCTGGGCCTGGCCGCCGCTGCCGTGCTCGTCTGGGGAGTGCTCCTGGCCCGCGCCCGGCGCAAGCCGCCGCCCATCTGACGCGGCGCGGCCCATCGGCCGCATTGCGGGCCCTTGCCAACCTCGTGTACGCTGTCCGTGCTCGGCATGTCGCCGGACATGCTGAACAAAGCAAGGGAGTGCTCGTGTTCGAGACATACTGGTGGTTCGGCGCGCTATGGGTGGCCGTGCATCTGCTGGGCATGGCGGCCGCCGTGCACGCCATGTTCGGCGCGCGCACGCCCCAGGGCGCCGTGGCCTGGATCGTCTCGCTCCTGACCCTGCCGTACATCGCCCTGCCGCTCTATCTCGTGCTGGGCCGCAACAAGTACAAAGGCTACGTGCACTCCATCCGCGTCCGCTCCAGCCACGTCCGCGAGATCGGCCGGGGCCTCGTGCTCCTGCACCGCGACTTCCGCCGGGTGCTGGATGGCACGGCCGAGAAGCACCGGGCCCTGGAGCTCCTGACCGACATCCCCTTCACCTGCGGCAACGAGGCCCGGCTGCTCGTGGATGGAGCCGAGGCCTACCGGGCCATGTTCGACGACATCAAGGCCGCCCGCGAGTACGTGCTCGTGCAGTTCTACATCGCGCGCGAGGACGGCGTGGGCCGCGAGATGAGCCGGCTGCTGCGCAACAAGGCGGCCGAGGGCCTGGCCGTGTACTTCCTGTACGACGAGCTGGGCTGCCACGACACACCCGAGCTGTACTGGCACAAGATGCGCGTGGCCGGAGTACGGGTGCACGCCTTCGGCACGGGCCGCCACAACCGCTTGCAGATCAACTTTCGCAACCACCGCAAGATGGTCGTGGTCGACGGCCGCGTGGCCCATACCGGCGGCATCAACCTGGGCGACGAGTACGTAGGCAAGGACCCGGTCATCGGCCCGTGGCGCGATACGAACCTGCGCGTGCGCGGGCCGGCCGTGCTCGGTTTCCAGCTGGCCTTCGTCGCCGACTGGCACGGGATCACGGGCGAACTTCTGGCCCTGGCCTGGGAGCCGAGGGAGTCCGAGAGCGGCAGGGCCGACGTGCTGGTCCTGCCCACGGGTCCGACCGACGATGTGGAGGCTTGCAGCCTGTTCTACCTGCACCTCATCAACTCGGCTCGCCAGCGCCTGTGGATCGCCACGCCCTACTTCGTGCCCGACCCTCCCGTGATCCAGGCCTTGCAGCTCGCGGCCATGCGCGGCGTGGACGTGCGCGTGCTCGTGCCGGAGAAGGCCGACCACTGGCTCGTCTGGCTGTCCTCCTTCTCCTACCAGGACGAGACCGAGAAGAGCGGCGTGGCCTTCTACCGTTACCGCCACGGATTCATGCACCAGAAGGCCATGCTCGTGGACGACGATCTGGCCGCCGTGGGCACGGTCAACCTGGACAACCGCTCCTTCCGGCTCAACTTCGAGATCACGGCGCTGCTCCACGACCGGGCCTTCGCCGAGCAGGTCGAGGCCATGCTCGTGCAGGATTTCCAGGGCTCGCGCAGGGTCCGGCGCGGCGAACTGGCGCGCAAGGGCTTCTGGTTCCGCCTCGGCGTGGCCGCGGCCCGGCTGCTCGCGCCCGTGCAGTAGGGCATTTTCAAAAGCAATATGCTCTATTTCCCGGCCTTCCTGGCCATGTCCCTGGCGCTTGTGGCCACCCCGGCCGTCTTCGCCTCAGGGCAATCGCATATGAATTTTGGATGGGAAGCGATTCACCAAAACCAGCCTTAAACGCTGCTCCGAGTGGCGATCTGAGTCGCGTTGAGGTCCAGGTTGACCTGATGGGTGGGGGCGAATCGCCTGGTCACGAGTCGTATGCGATAGCCCTGGTTTTCGCCCACGCGTCATTGCGGCCGCCTCGGACGTGGAGTATGCTTGCTTCTTGAGCGACGTGGAGGAGTGACGTGATCGCCGCCCGCCGTTTTCCGCTTTCGCCGGCGCCCAGGTTCGACATCGCTGGCCGGCGGGCTGGAGCAGCTTGCGGATGAGCCGGGCAGGGCTTTGCCCTCCCCAGATCCAGCCGCCAGGGCCCGCTCCTGATGAGGCGGCCCTTGGAACCCGCATTTTCATTTGCAGCCTGCTCCAATGACCTTGACTTTTGAGGGGCATCCGGCGTAAAGGGCACTTCCTTTTTTGGAGTGGCCCGCCATCGTGCTTTCTCGAACCGCCCTGCCGACGGCAGGGCACGGCCACGGACCCCGCGCGCACCTCTTCCCCTCCCTGTTCCAATCTCTCCCTGCGCGAGGTCTACGGGGGCGTCATCATGCTCAAGAAGAACACCCTGGAGCGCTGGACCGCCGACAAGTCCGCGGATGTCTACGGCATTCGCGATTGGGGCGCCGGATACTTCGACATCAACGACAACGGCGACGTGGTCGTCACGCCCTTCCTGGGCAACCGCAAGGTGGCCGTGTCCATCCCCGAGCTCATCGCCGGGATCAAGGAGCGCGGCTTCGACATGCCCGTGCTTCTGCGCATCGAGAACCTGCTCGACTCGCAGATCACCCTGCTGCACGAGAGCTTCCGCGCGGCCATCAAGAAGCTCGGCTACAAGGGCAAGTTCCGCGGCGTCTATCCTATCAAGGTCAACCAGCAGGAGCAGGTCGTCGACGAGGTCACGCGCTACGGCGCCCGCTACCACCATGGCCTGGAGGCCGGCTCCAAGGCCGAGCTCATCGCCGCCCTGGCCATGCTGCGCGACAAGGAGGCCTGCCTGATCTGCAACGGCTACAAGGACCAGGAGTTCATCGACCTGGGCCTGTACGCCATCAAGATGGGCTACAAGCTCTTCTTCGTGCTGGAGATGCCCAGCGAGCTGGACCTCATCCTGTCGCGCGCGGAATACCTGAACATCCGCCCGCTGCTCGGCGTGCGCCTCAAGCTGTCCACCCAGGCCGGCGGCCACTGGACCGAGTCCGGCGGCGACCGCTCCATCTTCGGCCTGAACACGAGCCAGCTCGTGGGGGTCGTTGACATGCTCAGGCAGCGCGGCATGCTCGACTGCCTGCAACTCCTGCACTACCACCTGGGCTCGCAGATCCCGAACATCCGCGACATCCGCTCCGCGGCCCTGGAGGCCAGCCGCATCTACGCCGAGCTCGTCAAGGAAGGCGTCAAGATGGGCTACCTCGACCTGGGCGGCGGCCTGGCCGTGGACTACGACGGCTCGCACACGAACTTCACCAACTCCCGCAACTACTCGCTCCAGGAATACTGCGCCGACATCATCGAGACGGTCATGGAGACCATGGACAACGCCGGGATCGATCACCACCCGGTGGTCATCACCGAGTCCGGACGCGCCCTGGTCGCCTACTACTCGGTGCTGCTCTTCAACATCCTCGACGTCTCGCGCTTCGAGGCCGCTCCCGTGCCCGAGAGCCTGCCCGAGGACGCGCCCGAGCATCTCATCAACCTGCTCGAGGTTCACAAGTCCCTCACGCTCAGGAACATGCAGGAGTGCTACAACGACGCCATGTTCTACCGCGACGAGATCCGCACGGGTTTTCGTCACGGCACCATGAGCCTGCGCGAGCGGGCCATGGGCGAGAACATCTTCTGGGCCATCATCACGCGCATCGCCAAGGACGCCAAGCGCCTCAAGCACGTGCCCAAGGACCTCAAGGATATCCACGTGGCCCTGTCGGACATCTACTACGCGAACTTCAGCGTGTTCCAGTCCGTGCCCGATGCCTGGGCCATCGACCACCTCTTCCCCGTCATGCCCGTGCACAGGCTGAACGATATGCCCACGCGCCAGGGCATCCTGGCCGACATGACCTGCGACTGCGACGGTAAGATCGACAAGTTCATCGACCTGCACGGCGTCAAGCACACCCTGCCGCTCCACGAGCTGAACGGCGAGGAGTACTACCTGGGCGTGTTCCTCGTGGGCGCCTACCAGGAGACCCTGGGCGACCTGCACAACCTCATGGGCGACACAAACGTCGTGACTGTGCGCGTGCAGGAGGACGGCAGCTACGACTTCGTGCGCGAGCTTGAAGGCGACACCGTGGCCGACGTGCTCGACTATGTGGAGTACGAGCCCAAGATCCTCCTGGAGCAGTTCCGCCGCACCGCCGAGGAAGCCGTGCGCGACCAGCTCATCACCGCCACCGAGCGCCGCGAGATCATGGACGCCTACGAGTCCGGCATGCGCGGCTACACGTACTTCGAAAGATAGCAGCCTGTTGGAAATGGACCACGGGCCATCCCGGCCACGCGCATGCGCGGCATCCTCGGGCGGCGCTCGGGCTTTGCCCGCGCGCCGCGGAGCTGGGAAAAACCGAGGCGGTCTTTCCGCTGATCCGATGAAAACCCCAAGATGGGCGCAGGCTCGCGGGCGTCGGGCCGCCAGGCGATTCCCTCGCCGGCGAGCGCCAGGAACAACTTGCAGATGACTGGGGAGGGCTTTGCCCTCCCCAGACCCCACCCACCAAGGCCCGCTCCTGATGAGGCGGCCCTTGGAACCCGAATTTCAGTTGCAAATGTCTCAGGACAGCGGCCGTGCAGGATTGACAGGCCTGTTTTTATGCCTAGTTAGACATAGCACAGTACGAAAACATCGGAGGTATTCCGTGAAAACCTACCAAGAGATGCAGGACGCGCTCATGTCCGAGCTGCGCCTCATGCATTATCCCATAGCCATCAGCTTCTTCTTCGACGCCGAGGCCTTGGAGCGCTTCAAGCGGGAAACTCAGTATTATCAGCCGGTGAAGCCGCTGACATTCTGCCAGGCCGAGATCGGCGCGCGCATGGAGGGCATCTGCGTCCTGGTGGAGCCCGAAACCTTGGGCTGCACCAACGCCAAGTTCGTGTTCGGCTGGAAGGGCATGGACGAAAGCGAGGTCAAGAGCCACAAGAAGTACGCCCAGGACATGGAGCAGGCCGCCCGTTTCGTGGCCGGCAAGTCGCGCCTGCCCGAGGAGCGCCCGCCCCTGGCCGTGGCCGTCATGCCGCTGGGCATGGCCACGCAGACCCCGGATCTGGTCCATTTCTATTGTGACAACATGCAGGCCTACCACCTGCTCGGCGACTGGATGGCCACCCAGGACGTGCACCCCCTGCGCCCGAACCTGACGGTCAACTCCGCGGCCTGCGGCGGCAGCGTCTTCTCCTACAATACCAAGCAGGCCAACCTGTGCCTGGCTTGCAGCGGCAGCTACAACTCCGGCAAGACCGAGCGCGGCGAGATCAACGTGACCATTCCGGGCGAGCACATGCACGCCCTGGTCGAGCGCCTGCTGAAGCGCAAGGCCGACACCGGCGGCGCGGCCATCACCCGCCTGGGCGAGCCCTTCCCCGGCGCGGACATCTGCAAGAACTGCCCGCTCATCACCTTCAAGAAGGGCAAGGCCTAATCCGGCCGGCCTTTGGGCCTGCGGTCGAAGAGGCATTCCCCTTGACCCGCCTTCCCCGGAGCGGCCGGCGCAACCACTCGGGGGT
>JAEYTO010000122.1 GCA_023433925.1 Pseudomonadota bacterium
TCAAAAAGGGGCCTCTCTCGCAAAAAGGCTTGTCAGCAGTCTGCCTGGGCAAGGCTAGGCCTTGCCCAGGAATGCTCCCCAACCGGCGGGCCTTCCTGCCGGCCTGTCTTGCGGCAGGCTTTTGCCAGCGGATGCCAGCGCCTTGGCGCAGGCCCCCCCGGCTGGCCCAGGGCGTTGCGCGGCCCGGCAATGATTAATCCGGCATTTGCTTTGCCAATGCCTCTGGTGTCAAACCATGAGTAAGTCGGTGGATTTTGACCCGTCGACACTTCAGCCCTATGCAGGAGAATGTCTGAATCCTGGTAAGATCATGGAATCAGCAAGGTAGGAGCATGCCTGACATCACCCCGAACATGCGTCTGATCGTGCCGGCGGATCTGCCCTTCGCAGGTCTGGGGTTCGATCTGACGCCCGTCGCGGCCCGGGCCAGCCTGCTTGTATGCAGGCTGCACAGGCGCGCGGCTGCCGTTGAGGCAAGGCCGCTCCCTCCGACCAGAGTTCGTGCAGGCTACGGCCTCATGCTCTGGCTGTCTCGGGAGACCGGTGGAAGTTGATTCATTCAACAGGCTAGAGGAGGAGACATGAGCATCTGTCGCCGCGATTTCCTCAAGCTCTCAAGCGTGGCCGTGGCAGCCACGGCCTTCGGCGGGCTGGGCTTCGACCTGAGCCCGACCGTGGCGAGAGCGCAACAGTTCAAGCTGCAGGGCGCCAAGCAGACCACGAGCGTGTGCTGCTACTGCGCCGTAGGCTGCGGCCTTATCGTCAGCACCGCCAAGGATGGCGCCGGCCGGGCCATCAACGTCGAAGGCGATCCCGACCATCCCATCAACGAAGGTTCCCTGTGCGCCAAGGGCGCCAGCCTCTACCAGCTCGCCGAGAACGACAAGCGAGTCCTCAAGCCCATGTACCGCGCTCCCAACTCCACCAAGTGGGAGGAGAAGAGCTGGGACTGGATGCTCAAGACCATCGCCAAGCGCATCAAGGATACCCGCGACGCGACCTTCGAGGTCAAGGACGAGAAGGGCAACGTGGTCAACCGTTGCGAGGGCATGGCCTCGGTCGGCTCCGCGGCCATGGACAACGAGGAGTGCTGGATCTACCAAGAAATGCTTCGCGGCCTGGGGCTCACGTACATCGAGCACCAGGCGCGTATCTGACACAGCGCCACTGTAGCGGCTCTGGCAGAGTCGTTCGGACGCGGCGCGATGACGAACCACTGGATCGACATCAAGAACGCTGATGCGGTCCTCATCATGGGCAGCAACGCTGCCGAGAACCATCCCATCTCCTTCCGCTGGGTCATGAAGGCCAAGGACAACGGGGCCACGGTCATCCATGTGGACCCGCGCTATACGCGCACCTCGACCAAATCAGACATCTACGTGCCCATGCGCTCGGGCTCGGACATCGCCATCCTGGGCGGCATGATCAAGTACATCATCGACAACGCCCTGTACTTCCAGACCTACGTCGTTGAGTACACCAACGCCTCGTTCATCGTGAGCGACAAGTATTCCTTCAAGGACGGCATCTTCTCGGGCTTCAACCCCGAGAAGGGCACCTACGACAAGTCCACCTGGGCCTTCGAGAAGGACGAGAACGGCGTGCCCAAGCGCGACAAGACGCTCAAGCACGAGCGCTGCGTTTTCCAGCTCATGCGCAAGCACTACGAGCGCTATAACCTGGACAAGGTCTCGTCCATCACCGGCACGCCCAAGGAAGATCTGCTCAAGCTCTACAAGGCCTACGCGGCCACGGGCAAGCCCGACAAGTCCGGCACGATCATGTACGCCATGGGCCAGACCCAGCACACCGTGGGCGTGCAGAACATCCGCGCCATGACCATGGTCCAGCTCCTGCTGGGCAACATGGGCATGGCCGGCGGCGGCATCAACGCCCTGCGCGGCGAGGCCAACGTCCAGGGCTCCACGGACCAGGGCCTGCTCGTGAACATCCTGCCCGGCTACATGGACACGCCCGTGGCCAGCCTGCCGACCCTGGCGGCCTACAACGAGAAGCACACGCCCAAGAGCGCCGATCCCAAGAGCGTCAACTGGTGGCAGAACAAGCCCAAGTACCTGGCCAGCCTCATCAAGTCCTTCTATCCCGAGGCTGACCTGGAGACTGGCTACAGCTACCTGCCCAAGCTCGAGGACGGCCGCAACTACACCTGGCTGTCCATGTTCGACCGCATGGCCAAGAAGGGCTTCAAGGGCTTCTTCTCCTGGGGCCAGAACCCGGCCTGCAGCGGCGCCAATGCCGAGAAGACCCGCCAGGCCCTGGCCACGCTCGACTGGATGGTCAACGTGAACATCTTCGAGAACGAGACCGGCTCGTTCTGGAAGGGTCCGGGCATGGACCCCAAGAAGGTCAAGACCGAGGTCTTCTTCCTGCCCTGCTGCGTGTCCTACGAGAAGGAGGGCTCCATCTCCAACTCCGGCCGCTGGATGCAGTGGCGCTACCAGGGCCCCAAGCCCATGGGTGAGACCAAGCCCGACGGCGACATCATCTATGAGCTGTTCGAGGAAGTCCGCGCCCTGTACAAGAAGGACAAGAAGGGCGCCTTCCCCGACCCGGTCCTCAAGCTCAACTGGGATCACGCCACGAAGCACGCCTTCGACCCGCACAAGGTAGCCAAGCTCATCAACGGCTACTACCTCAAGGACGTCGAGGTGAACGGCAAGCAGTTCAAGAAGGGCGAGCAGGTCCCGAGCTTCGTGTTCCTGACCGCCGACGGCTCCAGCTGCTCCGGCAACTGGGTCTACGCCGGGTCGTACACCGCCGAAGGCAACATGGCCGCCCGCCGCGACAAGACGCAGACTCCCATGCAGGAGAAGGTCGGCCTGTTCCCCAAGTGGTCCTGGGCCTGGCCGGTCAACCGCCGCATCATCTACAACCGCGCCTCGGTCGACCTGAACGGCAAGCCCTGGGCGCCGCAGAAGGCCGTCGTGGCCTGGGAAGATGGCAAGTGGGTCGGCGACATTCCCGACGGCCCGGCCGCGCCCATGGCCGCGGAGAAGGGCGTGTACCCGTTCATCATGCGCTCCGACGGCGCGGGCGCCTTCTTCGGCCCCGGCCGCAACGACGGCCCGTTCCCGGAGTACTACGAGCCGCTGGAGTGCCCCATCGACAAGCACCCGTTCTCGGGTACGCTGCACAACCCCACTGCGCTGTCCTTCAAGGAGGAGCGCAAGGCGGTCTGCGATCCGCGCTACCCGTTCGTATGCTCCACGTACCGCGTGACCGAGCACTGGCAGACGGGCCTCATGACCCGTTACACGCCGTGGCTGCTTGAGGCCGAGCCGCAGATGTTCGTGGAGATGAGCCCCGAGCTGGCCGAGATGCGCGGCATCAAGAACGGCGACAAGGTCGACGTGGAGAGCCTGCGCGGCAAGCTGTGGGGCATCGCCATCGTGACCAAGCGGCTGCGGCCCTTCATGGTGCAGGGCAACGTCATCCATCAGGTCGGCATTCCCTGGCACTACGGCTGGGTCTACCCCAAGAACGGAGGCGACGCCGCCAACCTGCTCACCCCGTCCGTGGGCGACCCGAACACGGGCATACCCGAGACCAAGGCCTTCATGGTCAACGTGACCAAGGCCAAGGCCTAGCCATAGGAGGACCGACAGATGTCCAAGAGCTTCTTCATGGACCTCACGCGCTGCACGGCCTGCCGTGGCTGTCAGGTAGCCTGCAAGCAGTGGAACAAGAACCCCGCGACCGAAACCAAGAACCGCGGCTCGCACCAGAACCCCGCGGATCTCAACTATCACACCTTCAAACTCGTGCGTTTCAACGAGGTCGAGGTTGACGGCTCGCTCAAGTGGCTGTTCTTCCCCGACCAGTGCAGGCATTGCATCGAGCCGCCCTGCAAGATGGTCGCCGACGGCTACGACGAGCGCGCCATCATCCACGACGAGGCCACCGGCGCGGTGATTTACACGGAGCACACCAAGGCCATCCCGGCCGACACGGACCCCACGGACCTGTGCCCGTACGACATTCCGCGCCGCGACGCCAAGACCGGCATGTGGAGCAAGTGCACCATGTGCTTCGACCGCGTGCAGCAGGGCCTCAAGCCCGCCTGCGTTCTGTCCTGCCCCACCGGGACCATGAACTTCGGCGACCGCGAGGAGATGCTCGCCCTGGCCGAGAAGCGTCTGGCGGTGGTCAAGAAGCAGTACCCCAAGGCCGCCCTGGTGGACGCCGACGCCGTGCGCGTCATCGTGCTCATCGAGGAGCAGCCCGAGAACTACTACCAGTACCTGAGCGCCTCGGCCGACATGGCGCCCGGGCTCCTGTCCCGCAAGCAGATGTTCGCCAAGCTGCTGCGGCCGTTCAGGGTCATCGGATAAACGGAAATCCCCGGAGGCCTGATCGCGTCGGCCTCCGGGGCTCATCCTGCTTGGGCTCGTAGCCCGAGCACCTTCGGCAGAGCCGCGGAAGGCCCCCCTTCCGCGGCTCTCTCGTTGAGTAAAGAGAATCGCGGACCGCGGACGGAAGCATTTTGCAAATCAACCGAGAGAGGGCGCCGTCCTCTCTCGGGTTTTCACCCGCCAGGGAAATGATATCCCTGGACCCTCATCTGCAAAATGCCACGGGCACTGCCCGAACCTGCGCTCGGGTAACCGGGGGGTGCGAAGATGCGCTCGGGCGGCCGTGCCGGCCGCCCCAAAGGCTTGCCGGCGCGGATTGCCTGGAGAATTGGCCGCCCGTGAAGGGGAAAGCTCGGGCCTATTCCTTGGATTTGTCCAGCTTGGTGATCTTGGTGCCCTCCAGGGTGAGGTCGAACATGAGCCCCTTCTGCCCCAGCACGAAGGCCACGATGGGGTCCTTGATGTTCATGGTATTGAGCGGCTTGCCGGCACCGACCTTGATCAAGGCCACCGAGGCGTCCACGCCGACCTCCCAGCCCTGGCTCTGGCGGAACTTTTCCAAAGCCTCCTGCTGCATGAAGGCGAAGATGAGCGTGTAGACCTGGCCGCCCGCCTGGAAGCCGATGGAAGCGGAGGCGGTATTGTAGTAGTCCACGGTCTTGCCGCCCATCAGCAAAGCGCCCTCGCCGTATTGGCCGCCGACGCCCAGGCCGCCCTTGTAGACGTCCGGGAAGACCAGCACGCCCTTGGCGCTGTCCAAGAACTCCTTGCCGCCCTTGACCTCCTTGGCGAAGCGCTCCAGGGCGACCTCCACGCTCGTGTCTATCTCCTTGGCCGTCGCGGCGAGCGCCTGTCCGAACGGCATGAGCGCCACGCAGCAGATGAGCAGGAATGCGGCTGCGATGATGCGGACGCTCGCGAAGTTCCCTTGCTTGTTCATGCCCCACACCTCCACGTTTTTGTCCGTGGCTTGTCCAAAATGGACGCAGGCCACCATGCTTCAGGATAAGGACGGCGGGATGGGCCTGGAATGAGAATGAATGAGGGTTTTTATCAACAAGGCGGAAAGGCGCACCTGGAACCGGGCGGCGCAATCGCCGGGGCCGGGCAGGGGTCTCCGGCGCGAGAGCGGACGCCCGGATGCCGTGAAGGCGGGCTTACGGTTGCGCGCGCCGCAGGTGGTACTGTCCCGCGCCCGGGATGGCCACCCGCCAGCCGGCCTCGGCGGGCCTGCCCGTGACGACGCCGCCGTCGCGGGTGTGCAGGACAAGGGTTCCGTCGCGCAGGGACCAGCTGAAGGCGATCTCGTCCAGGCCGGTCTTCCAGACCCCCCGGCCATCCTCCTCCAGGGTCATGGTCACGGGGCCGGAGTCCGGCTCGGCGGCATAGGAGCCCACGGGGTTGGGGCCGCGCTCGCAGGCGGAGACGAGGCTCAGCAGGGCCAGCAGGGCCAAGGGAGCCAGGATGGCCAGCGCTCTGAAGTTCATGCCTCGATCTCCTTGAAACCCTTTATGAAAATTTTTTCGAGCTGGAGCCAGGAATCATACAGGGCCGCGTGCACGGCCATGGCCAGCCAGGCCAGGTCGCGGACAACGGTGCGCCAGCTGATCGCGTCCTCCAGGGAGTGGAAGCAGCCGCAACTGATGGG
Source organism: Pseudomonadota bacterium (assembly GCA_023433925.1). Taxonomy (GTDB): domain Bacteria; phylum Desulfobacterota; class Desulfovibrionia; order Desulfovibrionales; family Desulfovibrionaceae; genus Desulfocurvibacter. Next base: position 6,025 of record JAEYTO010000122.1, read on the forward strand.
CGCGTCGCGCAGGAGATTGATGAAGATGGCCACGGTGAACAGGGCCAGCAGGCCGGCCAGGGCCAGGCCCACGGTGCGCACGCGCACGCCGGCCAGGAAGAGCAGGCCGCAGACGAGCTCGAACCAGGGCATGGCCACGGCCAGGAAGTTCACGGCCCACCAGGGCGCGAGTTGGTAGCTGGCGATGGTCGCGGCGAACTCGCCCGCATGGTTGATCTTGTACATGCTGGCATGGACGAACAGCCCGCCCAGGTAGAGGCGGAAGGCCAGCGCGGGCAGGGGATGAGTCGCAAGCCGCCGGATCATGGTCTGGCTCCCTGAATCTCCATTGGCAAGCCCGCCTGGCGCCAAGTCTTGAAATCGCCATCCAGAACCATGACCGCCTCGTGTCCGCGCAGGGCGAGCTTCTCGGCCACCTGGCGGTCGTAGTGCAGGCTCACGCTGCGGCCGTAGACGATGATCGGCGCGTCGAGCGGCAGCTCGGCGAAGCGCATGGCGTACACGAAATCGAACAGAGCCGGGGGCAGGTTCACGGCGCCCCGGATGTGCTCCTGCTGGTGGAACTCGGCGGGCCGGGCGTCGATGAGCACGGCGCGGCCTGCGGCAAGCTCCGTCCGTGCCGCTTCGACGGCAATGACCGCCGGTCCGGAGGTGAACAGGGCGCGGGGGACGATCTCCACCCCGCCTGGGCTGACCAGGTTGTAGAGCAGGCCCAGGGCCAGGCTGACCATGAAGATGAAGGCCAGGCCGCGCCAGGAGAAGCGGCCCAGGCGCTCCACCTCGCCGCGCAGGGCCGCCGAGATGCGCGCCTTGGCCGCCTGGAGCAGGTCGATTTCCTGGCGGGCGTTGGTGAGCTGGGCAATGGTCTCGCCAAGCTCACGGTTGCGCTGGATCAGGTCCGCGTTGAGCCGCTGGGCCGTGGCATGGTGGCGGGCGCTCTTGAGGCTGACCATGAAGCTGTCGAGCTGGGAACGCAGGAGATCCAGCTCGGCTACGTTCAGGTCCTGGCCCGAGAAGCGCGGTCCCGCCGCGAGCACGCCACGGCAGGCCTCGTCCAGGGCGAACAGGAGCACGACACGCGGGCCGCCCGGCAGGCCGGCCGGCGGAACGGCCAGGAGCCGTGACTCCATGGGCCTGGGGATGCGGTCCTTGAAGGACACGAAAAGTCCGAGCAGGTCCTTGCGCGCCTGGGGCGTCGCCAAGTGCGCGCGCTCCTCGTTGTCCAGACTCCAGGCGGCCACGGACTGAGCCTCGGCCGCGTCGTCGAGCACGGCCAGGAAGGCGCGCTCCAGACCGAAGGTGCCGGCCACGGTCTTGAGGAAGGTGTCCATGGCCTTGCCAGGGTCCAGCTCTCCAGCCAGCTCGCGGGTGGTCTCGAAGCGGACGGACAGGTGGAAGGCCCGGTGGTCCAGCTCGTCCTGGGCCTTGGCCATGGCCCCCAGGGCCCGCTCCAGGTGATCGCCGCGCTCGGCCAGGTCGCGATTGAGTCTGGCCACGGATTCGGCATTGCGCGCGCAGCGTAGGGCCATGCCCATGTTATCTATGAGTTTCTCCAGATAATCGACCTCTTCCGGCTCCATGGGCTCGCCGGAGAGTCTGCCGCCGAGCACGAGCAGGCCGCGCAGGCCGTCCGCCATGGACCACATGGCCATGACCTCGGTATTCCCGGGCAGATGGTCGTCCCGGCCCAGGTGCTGGCCCGTGAGGAGCACGGGACGTTCGCCATAGTCCGACGGCGGAGTTCCCTGACTTTCCTGGTAGGCGAAGAAGCGCGCCGCTATGGTCGGAGCGTAGGCCAAGAATCTGTCGGCCTCGTCGGGCTCCAGGCCGCGGCTGGAGAAGGCCAAGGTCTCGCCCGGTTCGGTGCACAGAGCGGCGAAGCCGCTGGTGAGCCCCAGGGGCCCCATGGCCAGGGGCAGGAAGGCGCGGATGATGCCGCTGGGGGTGGCTTGGCCCGAGATCTCGCGGGTGATCTCGGCCAGGGATTCCAGAAGGAAGACCTTGCGCTCCTGGCTCCAGCCGTCGGCGACCACGCGCGGCTGACGCAGGCGGACGTTCTTGGCCGTGGGATCGCCGGGCCTGGGAGAGACGTCGGCCATGCCGCTAGCGGACCAGTTCGCGCATGCGCGCGAAAAGCATGTCCACGTCCTCGATGACGCCCAGGTGAGCGAAACGCACCGTGCCGGACTTGTCCACGAGCATGGTGAAGGGAGTCTGGGGCTCGCCAAGGGCCTTGTGCGCCCGGAAGTCGGGATCGGGCGCCACGGGGAAGGCATAGCCGCCCTTGCTGCGCAGGTAGTTCACCTCCATGGGGGTGCCGCCCGCGGCCAATCCGAGCATGACGACCCTGCCCGCCAGCCCCGCCTTCCTGAGCCTGCCGGCCAGGGAGTTGAAGCCGGGAAGCTGCCGATGGCACTGCGGGCAATAGACCCCGAGCACTTCCAGGAGCACGAGCTCGGCCTTGAGGTCGCTCAGGCCGAAGGGCTTGTCCGACGGCAGGCCCAGCTCGGCCGCGACCTTGGGGTCGGGCGCGTCCATGCTGAAGGCGGGCAGGGTGTCGCCCACGGCCGGGAGCTTGGCTGACGCATGCGCGGCTGGCGTGCTCAGGCCGCACAGGGTCGGGAGCAGCAGGAAGATCAGGGCGATGCGTCTGGTCATGGCAAGCCTCGCAAGTTTCCGCCAGGGCGGCCTAGCTTTTTTTCAGGGAACTCAGGGCCTCCTCCGCGCTGTCGAAGACAGGGGCCAGCTTGGTGATACCCACGATGTCGAAGACCTTGCGGAAGTTGTCCGACAGCCCGGCGATGGCCAGGGGGATGTTGCGCTTGCGGGAGTCGAGCAGGAGTTGGGTCAGGATGGCGATGCCCGCGCCGTTGATGGAGGCGTTGTCCGAGAAGCGCAGCAGCAGCCCGCCCTTGTCGCCGACCTGCTCGAAGGCCTGCTGCAGATAGGGCTCGGAGCGCGAGGTGACGTTGCCCTGGATGTCGATGATGCCCAGGTCGCCCTGGCTGGAGGCGAGCACCTCCTCGGCTTTGCTCCTGGCCAGGCGGATGCGCTCGCCGGCGCGGCTCAGCGCGTTGTCCAGATCCTTCTTGCGGATGGGCTTGTTGATGAAGTCCGTGGCGTCCAGGTTCAGGGCCTTGATGGCCAGATCCATGTCGCCGTGGCCGGTGATGACGATGACCTCGGTGTGCGGGTCGAGCTCCTTGAGGCGCTTGAGCACGGTGATGCCGTCCATGCCCGGCATCTTGATGTCCGTGAGCACGACGGGCGGCTTCTCGCGGGCGAAGACGGCCAGGCCCTCCTCGCCGTTCTCGGCCGTGAGGACCTCGAAACCGTAGGCTCCGAGCAAGAGCCGGAACATGGACAAGGTGGGCTTTTCGTCGTCGATTATGAGTATCTTCTGCACTGAATCAGCCTCATGCTTGGATTCTGACTGCCGGGAAGGCCAATGTGAAGGTGGTCCCTTCGCCCTTCCTGCTCCGGATGCGGATATCGCCATTATAGTCTTTCATTATTCCATAGGAAATGGACAGGCCCAGGCCCATGCCCTGGCCGAGCTCCTTGGTGGTGAAGAACGGCTCGAAGACCTTGTTCATGTCCTCCTCCGATATGCCCATGCCGTTGTCGGCCACGTCCACGAAGACCTGGCCGTTGCTGGCGGAGGAGCGGATGGCGATGCGCCCCACGCCGTTGGGCATGTTCCCAGGCTCCAGGATGGCGTCGCGGGCGTTGGACACGAGGTTGAAGAGCACCTGTTGCAGGCGGTTGTCGTGGGCCAGGATGGGCGGCAGGTTCTCGGCCAGATCCAGCTCCACTTCCACGTTGGAGAGCTTGAGCTGCTGGCCCATGATGTTGAGCACCCCGCGGATGGAGCGGTTCACGTCGAGGTGTTCCTTGATGAAGTGGGCCTTGCGGCCGAAGGCGCGCAGGGTGTTGATGATCTCGGTGGCGCGGTCCACCTGGACGCTGATCTCGGCCGTGACTTGGCGCAGGCTCGCCTCGGGGATCTCCCGGCCCTCTTCGCTCATCATGTTCAGGAAGTCGCTGCCCATCTTGATGGCGTTGAGCGGCTGGTTGAGCTCGTGGGCTATGCCGGCGCTCATCTCGCCCAGGGTCTTCATCTTGCTGGCCTGGATGAGCTGGGCGTCCTTCTCGATCATCTCGGTGATGTCGGTCACGGCGACGATCAGGGCGTGCCGGCCCTTGTAGCTGATGGGGCAGGCGTGCAGGTTCACGTAGAAGGGGATCTTGGCGCTCTTGTAATGCATGACCTTGGTCAGGTAGGCGCAGGACGTCTCCTCTCCCAGCTTGTCGAACTCGGCGCGGCACTGGGCCTCGAAGTCCGGGTCCAGGTCCGTGAAGCGCAGTCCCAGCAGCTCCTCCTTGGAGTAGCCGTACAGCTCCTCGGTGCGCGGGTTGGCGTCCAGGATGGACAGGTTGTGGTGGTCCACCACGAAAACCGGGTCCGGGCCCGAGTCGAAGAGCGAGCGGTATTTTTCCTCGGATTCGCGCAGCCTGCGGCGGTAGAGTCTGATGGACCAGACCATGTTGCGGAAGGAGTCGGCCAGCTGCGCGACCTCGTCGCCGGTGCGCTTGCGGTAGAAGTTGCACTTGGCGCAGGTATGCAGCCGCTCGCCCTTGATGGGGGGCTGAGCGGTCTGGTCGAAGTGCCAGCAGGGCAGATCGGTGTTGCGGTAGGCCGGGCAATCCAGGGCGTTCCAGGTCGTGCCCGTGGGATCGAGCGTGATGTCGAAGTTGCCGCGCGAAAGCTCGTCGGAGACGGTGATGAGCTTTTGGATGGGCAGGGTGATGCTGCTCGTCAGGCGCAGGCTGACCAGGAAGACGATGATGATGATGAGCGAGATGAAGCCGAGGAACGTGATGCGCAGCTTGCCGACGAGATTGTCGATGTGCTCCTTGTTCAGGCCCACGTGCACCGTGCCGATCTGGTAGATGCCCTCCATGACCGGCACGGCGATGTCCAGGGCCTGGAAGCCGAAGACCTCCACGTGCTCGAAGGACTCGCGCGGATCCTGGGAGATCGTGTTGACCTGCTTGAGCTCGGCCGGGAAACGCCTGGTGAACGTGTGGGCCAGGACTTCCGAATCCGGGTCCGTGATGAAGATGTAGGCGATGAGCTGCTTGCGCTCGCCGAGATGGGCCGTGTCGAACACGAGGCTGACCATCTGGGGCTGGTTCTTGTCCAGGATGTAGCCGCTGGCCCGATCGGCGATGGATTGGGCGATGGCCAGCCCGCGGTGCTGCAGCTCGCTCTCCAGGCTGGAGACGAGTATCCAGCGGGCGAGGAAGGCGATGGCCACGCTGATGAACAGGATGACGGCCAGAATGGAGAAGAATATCTTGCTCTTGAGACCCAGGTTGCTGAACCGCTTCATGGCGACCTCGGGTGCGCGCGCCTCGTCTTCATGGCTTCGTGCAGGTCGGACCAGTCCGCGATGGGGGCGAAGGAGCCGTTCGCGAGCCTGGTGAAGTAGACCTCGTCGAGTCCCTGGTGGTCGGTGGGGCCGAAGTTGACCGAGACGCCGTGCACGAGCGGGTAGTCCCACATGGATTCCACGGCGTCGATGAACCGCTCGCGGGTCAGGTCGCGGCCCGCGCGGCGCAGTCCCTCCACGAGCACCCGGGCGTTGAGGAAAGCCTCGAGCCCCACGTAATTCGGGGTGTCCTCGGGGTAGTTGCGCTTGAGCAGGGCCGTGTAGCCCGTGGCGTCCTGGCCTTCGCCATGCATGTCGGCCGAGGGCGGGGGCACCACCTGCGACATGAGCGCCAGGGCCTGCTCCTCGCCCTCCAGCCTGCGCGCCAGCTCCTCGGCGCCCACGAAGGACACGTGATAGAACAGGGGATCGAAGCCCATGGCCCGGGCCTTGTGGATGAACATGGCGCAGACCTCGTAGGTCCCGATCATGACCACGGCCTCGGCTCCCGAGGCGGCGATCTTCTCCAGGCCTTCGTCCACGTGGTCCGTGCCGCGGATGTAGTTGCCCTTGGCGATGGGCGCCAGGCCATGACGCTTGAGGGCCAGCTCGGTGCCGGTCAGGCCGTCGAAACCGTAGGCGTCGTACTGATAGAAGACCGCGATCTTGGACAGGCCCAGGTCCTTGACCATGTGCCGCACGGCCGCCTCGGTCTCCTTGTAGTAGGATGCGCGGACATTGATGAGGTAGCGGTTGAAGGGCTCGCGCAGGGCGTTGGCGCCGGTGAACATGCCCACGAGGGGAATGGCCGCCTGGTCCACGAGGGGGATGATCTTGACCGTGGTGGGCGTGCCCACATAGCACGACAGCGCGAAGACCTCGTCCTCCACGATGAGCTTCTGCGTGTTGGCCAGGCAGCGCGGCGGGTCATAGGCGTCGTCGTAGGCGATGAGCGTGATCTTGCGGCCGTGCACGCCGCCCTGGGCGTTGACGTGGTCGATGTAGGCCAGGGCGCCGCGCAGGGTCTGGATGCCGAGGTACTGGGCGTGTCCGGACAGGGGCAGGGACGCGCCGATGCGGATCTCGTGCTCGGTCACGCCGGGGGGCTGCCCGCCGCCGTCATCCAGGATGGCCTCGGGGCCGCAGGCCGCGCAGGCCATGACGACAGCGAGCAACGCGGTAAGCAGCAGCGTCCTTGATATGTGCATAGTGCGATCCGAGTGCCTAGCGGGCCGGCCATGACTCCGTACCAATCGCTACATCCATAGTCCATGGCCGTCAAGGACGGCGGCCCGCCGGGGCCGATGCATCGGAGCGCTCGCGCTCGCGGCTTCGGGCATGTCCGCGAGAGGCGCGATGCGGCATCGAACCATCGGCCCGAAGAAATACCGGCCCGGCTTTGCAAAAAATTTCCAGGCGGGATACTCTCTCCGCGGAGTGTGGCGCGGATATGAGCAGAGCAGCGAAAGTCCCGGACCCGAGCGTGTGCATCGTGATCCTGACCTACAACGGACGCGAGGACACCCTGGCCTGCCTGGCGGCCATGGAAGCCATGCGCCCGCGCCCGTGGGGCCTGGGCCTGGTCGCGGCCTGCGACAACGGCTCGGTCGACGGGTCGGCCGAGGCCGTGCTGGCGTGGGCCAAGGCGCGCGGGCTGAACACGCTGGAATCCGACGGCCGGAAGCCAGCGCCGAGGCGGTCCGGCTTTCGCGGCCTGGCGCTCGTGCGCAACGGCGGCAACCTGGGCTTCGCCGCCGGCTGCAACCCCGGTCTGCGCCTGGGCCTGGCCATGGGCGCGCGACACTTCTGGCTGCTCAACAACGACACGCTCCCCGAGCCCGAAGCCCTGGCCGCGCTCCTGGCCCAGGCCGACGGGCGGACCATCCTGGGCTCCACCGTGCTTCAGGCTCATGATCCGAGCCTTGTGCAGGTCGCCGGGGGCTGCCGCTACAACCCGCTGACCACGGTCCTCGCGCCGCACATGGGCGGCCGGAGCCTGAAGGAGGCCCTGGCCTCGGCCGAAGAGCCTCGGCTGGACTACGTCCACGGCGCGAGCATGCTCGTGCCGCGCGCGGCCCTGGAGTCCGTGGGCCTGCTCAACGAGGAGCACTTCCTCTTCTACGAGGAGCTGGATTTCTGCCGGCGGGCGCGCGGGGCGGGCTTCAGGCTCGGCTGGTGCAGGGGGAGCCTGGTCCGTCACAAGGGCGGCGCGAGCCTGGGCCGCGAGCCCGGCGCCTTGGCCTGCTACCACGAGAACCTGAGCACGCTCCTGTTCACGCGCAACCATCACCCCTGGCTCCTGCCCCCGGCGGCCGCGCTACGCCTGGCCGGCAAGGCGGCGGTCCTGACGGCGCGCGGGCAGGCGCGGCTGCTCGCGCCCCTGGCCCGGGCCTACCTGGATTTCTGCTCCGGCCGCCGGAGGATGGGATGAAGACCGTCGTCCTGCACGACTACTTCGAGGCCGCCGAGGGCGGCGGCCGGCTGTCCCGCGACCTGGCCAGGGGCCTCGGGGCCGATCTGGCCTACGGCTTCCTGGCTCCGGGCCACCCGTTCTTCGAGGCGCCCGAGGAGAGCCTGCCCGAGCCCCGGCGCATCGACCTGGGCGTGCGCTGCGGCACGCCCGGCCTGCGCCAGTTGCTCCTGGCGCTGGCGTTTCAGCGTCGCACAAGTTTTCTGCATCGCTACGACGCGGCGATCTACAGCGGCTCTTACGCCCCTCTTGCCGTGCGCAACGGCGCGCGCAAAAACGTGCTCTACTGCCATACGCCCCCGCGCTTCCTCTATGACCAGCGGGCGCACTTTTTTGGTCTGGCCAAGCCATGGCAGAGGCCCCTGCTTTCGGCCTTGACCTCCTGGCTCAGGCCCCGGTACGAGTCGGCCGTGGCGGCCATGGATGTCGTGGTCGCCAATTCCGGAAACGTGCGCCGGCGCATCCGCGAGCACCTCGGCCATCTTGGCCGGACCTCCCCAGGGGTGCTCGACCCCCAAGTGGTCCATCCGCCCTGCGACACGGGACGCTACGCCTGGCTGGGCCAGGACGGCTACTACCTGTCCGTGGCCAGGCTCGACCCGCTCAAGCGCGTGGACATGATCGTGGAGGCCTTCGCCGCCATGCCGGACAAACGGCTCGTGGTGGTCTCAAGCGGCCAGGAATTAATAAAGATTCAGTTGCGGGCGCGTACCTTGGGGAATATCGAGGTTCTAGGACCGGTGAAAGAGGCCCGGCTGCGCGAGCTCCTGGGCCGCTGCGTGGCCACGATATACGTGCCCGTGGACGAGGATTTCGGCCTGGCGCCCGTGGAGTCCATGGCCGCGGGCAAGCCGGTCATCGGCGTGGCCGAGGGGGGCCTGCTGGAGACCGTGCTGCCCGGCGAGACGGGCACGCTCCTGCGGCCCGGATTCGGTCCGCGCGAGCTGGCCCAGGCCGTGCGGGACATGACGCCCGCCCGCGCGCTGTCCATGTGCGCGGCTTGCAGGGACAGGGCCAAGCGTTTCGACACGGCCTGCTTTCTGCAACGCATGGCCGACATCATCGGCTCCGGTCTGGGGAGCGGGCGCGCGGGCCTGCCTCGGGCCGGCCAGGGGAGAGGATGCGCACGGTGATGACGAAGTATCTCATGGGATTTCCGGCCTTGCGCCTGGCCTGCGTCCTGCTGGCCCTGGCCCTGGCCGTCGGCTGCGCCTCCAAGACCGCTCCGAAGGTGTCCGCCGTGAACGGCGTGCCCGACATGTCGGCCGCCGAGGCGCTCAGGCTCGGCGAGGAGAGCTTGGCCCAGGGCCAGTACGAGCTGGCCGCCAATTACCTGAGCCGGGTCCTGGAGCAGGAGCCCCGCCTGACCAGGGCCTATCTGGCGCGCGGCAAGGCCTATCATGGCCTGGACAACCACGAGCAGGCCCTGTTCGACTTCAACCGCGCCGTGAACATCGAGCCCGAGTTGGCCCTGGCCTACTACGACCGGGCCACGGCCTACCTGGCGCTCGCGCGGCCCGAGGAGGCCCTGGCCGACCTGGAGCGCGCCCTGGAGTTGGCCCCGGGCCTGGCCGTGGCCCACAACGAGAAGGGCCTGGCCCTGGCGGCCGAGGATCGGCGCGAGGAGGCCCTGCGAGCCTTCGACGCGGCCATATGCGTGTCCGAGGGCCGCCTGGCCGAGGCCTTCTACAACCGCGGGACCCTGAACCTGCGAGCCGGCCTGCTCGACGCGGCGGCCACGGACCTGAGCAGGGCCATCGAGCTGGACCCCGGCTTGGCCCGCGCGTTCAACAACCGCGGCATCCTGCGCGACCGGGCCGGCGACCACGAGGGCGCGGTGGAGGATTTCGGCGCGGCCATCGCCCTGTTGCCCAGGGAGCCCGACCTGTACCTCAATCGCGGCATCGCCCGTGAAAACCTGAATTTTTACGACAGGGCCATCGAGGACTACACCAAGGCCCTGGCACTGAACCCGGACTACGCCCAGGCCCTGCACAATCGCGGCGTGCTCTTCATGCGCCTCGCCGCCAGAACCCGGGCCTGCGAGGACTTCGAGGCGGCCTGCAGGCTCGGGCTGTGCTACAGGCATGAAGCATCCAAGAAGCTCGGGCTGTGCTGGTAGGCCTGGCCACATGACAGCCGGGAGCGCGGCATGAACATGCGCATGGCGGCGCATCTGGCCCTGATCACGTTGGGCCTCTACTTCGTCGTGGACGCGGCCATGGCCGTGGTGGGCCATTCGCTCGCGCCAGTCACGCCCGTGTCCGCGCCGCGCAAGAAGGCCGAGCAGGCGCCCGAGGGCGAGCAGGCCATCCCGAGCAGCCAGATCGTCGCGCGCAACCTCTTCGGCGAGGCCGCCCTGCCCGCTAGGCCCAGGGCCGAGCAGGCGCCCGAGCCGGTCAAGCGGGAGATCGGCCTGGACCTCGTGGGCACCATCGTGGCCGACAACGACGTGGGTCTGGCGGCCATCCTCTTCGACCGCGCGGGCAAGGCCCAGGACTTCTACCGCGTGGGCCAGGCCGTGCGGCCCGGCGTGACCCTCAAGTCCGTGCGGCGCAAGTCCGCCGTGCTGGCCACGGGCCAGGGCGACGTGCTCCTGACCATGGGCGACGACGCGCGCCCCGGCCCGGCCCCGGCCGGACCGGCCGAGCCCGAGCAGCCCCCGGCTTTCGCCCTGAGCCGCCAGGCCATCGAGGAGGCGGTGCGGAACATCGGGCAGGTCGTGCGGCAGGCGCGGATCGAGCGGGTCTCGCGCGGCGGCGTGAACGGCTATCGAATCACCGACATTCAGAACGGCAGCGTCTTCGAGCGGCTCAACCTGCGGAACGGGGACATCGTGACAGGGCTCAACGGGCAGGAAATCTCGGACCCGAGCCAGTTCACGGAACTCTATAATTCCTTGGCCCAGCATGAGAACATCTCCGTGAATCTTTACCGACGCGGCAGGAAGCATGACCTCACCTTCACGCTCCAGTAGCCCGGGCGGACGGGCCGTTGATTCCCTCCGGCCGCCATGCGGCATCGGCGGCGCCCGGCCCCGCCAGTTCCAGCAACC
>JAEYTO010000036.1 GCA_023433925.1 Pseudomonadota bacterium
GTGGGGTCCAGGGGAGGGGAACCCCTTTTTCCCCAAAAAAGGGGTTCCCCTCCCCTGGCCGCCGGAGGCATCCCATGACCTTTCCTTCCCATTCTTCCACCTGGGCCGTGCTCCTGGCCGCCGGCTCCGGCACGCGCCTGGCGGCGTCCTGCGGCGGCCGGCGCAAGCAGTTTCTGGAACTCCAGGGCACGCCGCTCTTCTGGCGCTCGGCGCTGACCTTCGCGCGCGTGGCCGGCATCAAGGGCATCGTGTTCGTCTTTCCGCCCGATGAGCTTGACGGTTGCCGCTCCCTGGTGGCCGAGCTCGACTCGGGCGGCGGGCTTGGCCTGCCCTGGCATGTCGTGGCCGGCGGCGAGCGGCGGCAGGACTCGGTGCGCAGCGGCCTGTCGACTCTGCCCCGCGAGTGCGGCCGCGTGCTCGTGCACGATTCGGCCCGGCCGTTCATGAGCGCCGCGCTCGTGCAGCGCATCTGCGATGCCCTGGATGCCGGAGCCAAGGCCGTCATCCCGGCCGTGCCCGTGACCGACACCATCAAGCGCATCTCCGGCGGCCTGGACGCCGGCAGCGTGACCGAGACCCTGCCCCGCGAGGAATTGGCCGCCGTGCAGACGCCCCAAGGCTTCGATTTGGCCGTGCTGCGCCTGGCCCACGAACGCGCCCAGGCCGAGGACTGGCAGGTCACGGACGACGCCTCCTTGGCGGAGCGCGCGGACATCCCGGTGCGCGTGGTCTCCGGCGAGGCCTCCAACGTGAAGATCACCACCCCCGAAGACCTGCGGCTGCTGGAGGACAAGGCCATGACCGAGGTGAGCGTGACCGGCTTCGGCTACGACGTGCACCGCTACGCCCACGCGGAGGATAGCCCGAGGCAGCCGGCGCGGCCCATGGTCCTGGGCACGGTGCCCATCCCTGGCGCTCCCGAGGTTCTGGCCCACTCGGACGGCGATGTGCTCCTGCACGCGCTCACGGACGCCATCCTGGGCTGCCTGGGCAAGGGCGACATCGGCACGCACTTCCCGGACACGGACAAGGCCTGGGACAACGCGGCAAGCTCCATGCTCCTGTCCGAGGCGCTGCTCATGGCCCGGCGCGAGGGACTGCGTCCGGTGCACGCCGACCTGACGGTCATCGCCCAGACGCCGCGGCTGGCCCCGCACCGGGAGGAAATCCGCCGGAGCGTGGCCGCCCTGCTCGGCCTGCCCGCGGAGATGGTCAACGTAAAGGCCACCACCGAGGAGGGCCTGGGCTTCACGGGCCGCAAGGAAGGCATCAAGGCCGTGGCCGTGGTCACGGCCCTGCGCAGGCTGCCCTGACGTTCCGGGTGGGCAGCGGTCTACCCGGTCCCTCCCGCCGCATCCGGCTCCGGCCCGCGTCCGGCCCTTGCGCGCCCGCTTGGACGGCATGCCGCGAGATTGCCGGCCAAAGCGATGGCCAAGGTGACAGGATCACTCGGCGATGCTATGCACGGACAAACCGCGATCCATTTTCGTGCAGCAGGAGGATTCCGTCATGGAAGGTAACGACACGGGCCGTTGGAGCCCCTATGTGGCTGGGGCGCTGGCTGGGCTGCTCATCGTCCTGTCGGTCTGGGCCACGGGCAAGTACTTTGGCGCATCGACCACCTTCGTGCGTTCCGCCGGCATGATCGAGAGCCTCGCCGCTCCCGAGCGTGTGGAGACGTTGGAGTACTTCACCAAGAACAAACCCGTGGTGGACTGGCAGTGGATGTTCGTGGCCGGCATCTTCGCCGGCGCGCTCCTCTCCTCTCTCTCCTCGCGCTCGTTCCGCGTGCAGCTCGTGCCCGACTCCTGGCGCGAGCGCTTCGGCCCGTCCGTGGGCAAACGCTGGAGCGTGGCCTTCGTGGGCGGCGTCATCGCCATGTACGGTGCACGGCTGGCCGACGGCTGACCCAGCGGACACGGGCTGAGCGGTTCGCTCCAGCTGGCGGTTTCGGGTCTGGTGGCTCTCGTGTGCTTCTTCGTCGGCGGCCTCGTCACGGCGCGTCTGGTCTATGGTCCGAGGCATTGGGGCCTCAAGGGAGGCGGGAGATGAGCGCGACGATCTACGGTCTGGCCACGGGCATCGTCTTCGGCTACCTGCTCCAGCGCGCCCGCGTGCTGCGCTACGACAAGCAGCTCGGCGCCCTGCGCCTGCGGGACATGACCATCGTCAAGTTCATGCTCACGAGCGTCCTCGTGGCCGCCGTGGGCGTCTACGCCCTGCACGACCTGGGCATCGTCAAGCTGAGCATCAAACCCATGCTGCCGGGCGCGGTGATCGCCGGCGGGCTGCTGTTCGGAGTGGGCTGGGGGCTGCTCGGCTACTGCCCCGGCACGTCCCTGGGCGCGGCCGGCGAGGGCCGCCTGGACGCCCTGGCCGGCATCGCCGGCATGCTCGTCGGTGCGGCGCTCTTCGCCGAGACCTACCCCGCGCTCAAGGGCACGCTCCTCGCCTGGGGCGACCTGGGCAAGCTCACGCTCCCCGGCGTCCTGGGGATCAGCCCGTGGATCGTCATCGGCGCGTTCATCGTGTTCGGACTGCTCCTGTTCCACTGGTTCGAGCGGCGCGGCCTGTAGCTAGCACCGGGAAAACGCCCCGGACGCGCCTGCATGGCTGGCCCACACAGCCATGCAGGCGCGCTTGGCCTTCAGCAAACCCGTCAGCGCCCATCAGGCTGCCTTGCCTCCTTCCAATGCCCGTAGCGGATTGCACTTGAGTCGAGGACCCCGTGCCTTCCTGCCACACCCTTGAGGTGTCCAGGGGGATTATCCCCTGCGGGGATGAGCTTGAGAGAGGGTGGCGCCCTCTCTCAATTCAGGCGATCCTCCCGCCGGGGCGGCCACCTGAATGCATTGACCTGACGGGCTTTTTGGGGTTTATGGGGAGTTTCGGCCGTTATCCGGAACAGCGCCGAAGGCCTTGCCGTCCGGGTCCACACGAAGCCGCGCGGCAAGCCCGACGCCTCGTGCCCTGGAGCGGCCTGGCGCGAGCCGGCCCTGGCCGGTCGCGACCCCACGCAGACCCCCAAGCGGAGAATCCATGCAGCTTTACAATACCCTGCGCAGGCGAAAGGAAATCTTCGAGCCCCGCATCCCCGGCAAGGTCAGCATGTACGTGTGCGGCATCACGGCCTACGACCTGTGCCATATCGGCCACGCCCGCTCGGCCGTGGTCTTCGACATCCTCGTGCGTTACCTGCGCGGCACTGGTCTGGACGTGACCTTCATCCGCAACTTCACGGACGTGGACGACAAGATCATCAACCGGGCCAACGAGCGCGGCGTGCCGTCCCAGGAGATCGCCGAGACCTACATTCAGGCCTTCCACGAGGACATGGACCGGCTGAACGTCCTGCGCGCCGACATCGAGCCCAAATGCACCGAGCACATCCCGGAGATGATCGCCCTGACCGAGGAACTCATCGCCAAGGGCCGGGCCTACAAGACCCTGTCCGGCGACGTGTACTTCCGCGTGCGCGCCTTCGAGCCCTACGGTAAGCTCTCGGGGCGCGAGCTGGACGATCTGCGCGCCGGCGCGCGCATCACGCCCGGCGAGGCCAAGGAAGACCCTCTGGACTTCGCCCTGTGGAAGGCCGCCAAGCCCGGCGAGCCCTTCTGGGAGAGCCCCTGGGGCAAGGGCCGTCCCGGCTGGCATCTGGAATGCTCGGCCATGGCCGCCAAGTACGTCGAGCTGCCGCTGGACATCCACGGCGGCGGCCAGGACCTGATCTTTCCGCACCACGAGAACGAGATCGCCCAGACCGAGGCGGCCACGGACGGGGCGCTGGCCCGTTTCTGGGTCCATAACGGCTTCGTGCAGATCAACCAGGAGAAGATGTCCAAGTCCCTGGGCAACTTCTTCACCATCCGCGACATCCTGGACAAGTTCATGCCCGAGGTGCTGCGCTTCTTCCTCCTAGGCCAGCACTACCGCAGCCCCCTGGACTTCTCCTTCGAGTCCCTGGAGGAGGCCGAGAAAGGCCTGCGGCGCATCTACGCGGCCATGGGCCAGATGAGCGAAGCCATGGGCAAGGACAAGTGGTCCAAGGCCGCCCTGCCCACCGATATCCTCGCGGAACTGGACGCGGCCGAGAAGGCCTGGGACGAGGCCATGGCCGACGACATGAACACGGCCGCCGCGCTCGGCCATGTGTTCACGGCGGTGCGCCTGGCGGGCCGAGTGCTGGACGACAAGGCCATGCGCAAGAGCGAAGGCGCGCGCGACTTCTGGCGGCGCATCATGGCCGACCTGTCCCGCTGGGCGCAGGTCTTCGGCGTGTTCGGCAACGATCCGGCGGCCTTCCTCGACGAACTGCGCGCCTGCCGCGCCCGGCGCAAAGGCATCGACACGGCCAAGATCGATGCCGCCCTGGCCCAGCGCCAGGAGGCCCGCGCAGCCAAGGACTTCGCCCGCTCCGACGCCCTGCGCGACGAACTCGCGGCCCTGGGCGTGGAGGTCAAGGACACGCCCCAAGGCCAGACCTGGGACGTTAACTAGGGCATCAGGCAAATCAACCGAGAGAGGGCGCTGCCCTCTCTCGGACTCTCACCCGGCAGGGGGATGATCCCCCTGCACCCCGTATATACCGGCGCACATGGTTCGGCACGATTGGCGCACATGGTTCGGCACGATTTGAGGTAAAATGAAGGGCCTTGTTACAGGCCCACTACATTGATCCTCAATCGTCTTGTAAACCCCGTGTGAAGACCTTTTGTGCGAAGTTTACAAGTGCTTTGAAGCCATCCGTGCTTGTCATGCTCCGGGCGTCTCGGGCGCTCGGAGCCGGCGGCACCCTTGCTTCTACCCTCGCCCGGGCGAGGTTCAGGGTACACCGCCAAAGGTGCCCAGGGCTGGCGGGCGCTCCTGGACTGACCGCATTCGGCAAGATCGCCCCGCCGCGTAGCCTGTCTACGGTCATGAAGCTTTTGGGGCTCTGAGGCCCTCTTGTCGGGGCTCACGGCCCTCATCAGAAGAACGGCAGCACCTGGCATCTCTGCCAGGTGGCCCAAGTAGCCCGGCCTCTTGGGCGGCCCCTTGGACTTCTGATCCCGCCTCCGGGGGGAGTCCAAGATTCCCCTGCCAGCGTGGGCGGACGCGCCTTCCCGCCATTGGCCGCCGCTCTCGCGGAAACCCGACTCGCCAGCGCGTTTTTCGAGTCCTCACGCTTGCTTCTGGCATATCCATCCCGCCAAACTCAGTCAATGCCAGTACAGTTGCCTACGCGGGCATGCGCCCTTTGCTCTCCCGGCAGCGCATAACAAACCTTTTTGCCTCAAGGCGCTTTGCTATCCATCATGAGCTTCCACAATGCGCGTGAGCTGCTCGATAAACGAATCCGAATCCTTCACGCTCGGCAGGTTCAGGTTCTGTATGTTGATTGTGATATGCCGGCCGCTTACAGAAGTCTGACGGGAGCCCGAGCTTCTTCCAGAGCTGGAGTGCGTCTCCCGGCTTGTTTCAATGTACGGGGAAGGCGGCGAAGCCAAGAAATCCGCGTGGGCGGCTTCCACCTGCACTGGGGCCACGGCCAGGCTCATGCCGGCCAGAGCCCCGGCCACGGTTGCAGCAAGGCGCGGAGCTGCCGCCTGCACGCCGCTGCCGAGCGTATCCGGGATGGCCGCGCCCGAGGCGGTCAGGGTTGAGAGCGGGCCTTCCTGAGCATCACTGTGCGGCAGCATGCGCCCCAGCGGCCCGAGCAGTTCGCGAAAATTGTCGTACAGCCAGCCGGCATTGGATTTGATGCCCTCCCACCAAGTTGTAATGAGCTTGCGGCCGGCTTCGGACAGATCCACGCCTTGGATGATGTCGATGGCGAAGCGGAGCAAGGCGGCGAGGCCTTGGAGCGGCATGAGCGCAAGGCGGATGGAGAAGGCCAGGGATTTGAATGCTCCGCCCAGGATTGTGCCCACGACCTCGCCCAATATGCGCCAGCTTGAGGCATCCGTGGCCGCACCTGCCCCTAAAAGGGCCGAAGTCACCATGCCCACAATTTCGCCAAGCGCGCCGAACATGTCCACCAGGGCATCCAGGGCCGGCCCGAGAATGACCATAGCCTGATTCCAGGCCGCGCTTATGGCTCCAGTCGCGCCCAGCCAGTACTCACGGATGCGGTAGGCTACGCGGGCCACAGTAGTCACAACGCCCACAAGCCCGGCGGCCTTGATGTCGCGGGCCAGCTCGCCGCGAATGACGCCCGTGCCGTCTTGCAATGACCCGAACACCGCGACCACACCCTGGTAAACGAGCTGGATATTCGTCCACCAGCGGGCCACTGTATTGGCCATGCCGCCGAAATTCGTGCGCCAAGCCAGATAGAGCGCGCCCACGGCCGCGATGATGAGCCAGATGGGCCAAGAGATGCTCGCAATCACCCCGGCCAGCGGAGCCAGGGCGGCAGTGAGCATGGGCATGGCCGATGCGACGGCCCAGCTCGCCGCAGCCCAGGCGGTGAAGCCCAGGACGGCGAGCGCGGCGGCCCCGGCTATGCCGATGATCGCCTTGCCGACAGGCGAGGCGGCGGCCTCCTGGAGCAGCAGGACGACCTTGGAGAGGCCTTCGGCCGCAAGGCTGACCACGGGCGCAAAGACCCCGCCCACGATCTCTCCCAGATTGCCAAACTGCTGCCAAAGCCGCTGCAGACTTGGGCCAAGGCCCTGGTTCATTTTCTGGGCCATCGCCTCCGTGAAGCTCGCGCCCTGGCCCATTGCGGACGCGATGAAGGTGATCCCCTCGCCCAAGTTGTTCGTCTTGCCATAGAAGAAGTCGATCAGCTCAATGGCTTCCTTGGTGCCGAAGGCGTCCTTGAGCTGCATCTTCTCTACCGCATCCAGGGTCGGGCCGAACTTGTTTCGCAGCTCGCCGATGATGTCCACCATCGGCCGGAGCTGGTTATTGGCGTCCAGGAACTCCAGGCCGAGCTTCTTGCCCGCTCCAGCAGCAGATTCGATGAAGGCTCCGTACGTGGTCGCGGCCTCTCCGCCAGGAGTCACCTGTTGGAGCATGCCCAGGATGGCGATCTGCTCCTGAAGCGGCACGTTGGCGTTGGTCGCGGCGGCCCCCAGGCCCGAAATGGCCTGTTGCATCTGCGGGCCGGTGGTCTTGAACCCCTGGACGGCCGCCGCGATCGCACCCGAGAACATCTCGCCGAACTCGAAATCCGACATCTGCCCGTAGAAGTCCTTGTAGATGCCGTAGCCGGTCGCGAAAAGGCTGGTCATCTCGGCCTCGGTCGCCTTGGTCGCCTTGGCCGTCAGGGTCGCCAGCTCCGTGAACTTGGCCACGCCTTCATCCGTGAGGGAGGCGATGCCCGACTTGATGTCGTAGGCGGCCGTCAGGAAACCTACCTTGGTCACACCGGAGAACCGGTTGGACATTTGGGTCGCGGATGCCTCCAAGGCCTCGAAATTGGTAATTCCGACGGAGGCCAGCTCACCAAGCGCTTTCTCCGTCGGGATGGTGGACAAGGCCGCCGTTCCAAGGGCTCCGACCACAGCGGCGGCAGCCGTGGCCACGGGCAGCATGCTCTTGGCCAAATTGCCCATCCTGTTGGAGAGCCTGTTCGCCGCGCCCTGAGTCGCCTCCATGCTGCTTGTGACCGAGCGCAAGGGGCCGGTGAAGTTGTCCACAAGGGACATCGTGGCCATGACGGATAAAGTGCCGCTGCCGAACATCTCAACCTCCTACAGGCCCATGCCGCCGGTCTTGATCGTTCCGCCGCCTGCGGCGTTGAACAGGGCCGATCCGAAGCTGATGGGCAGGCCGGGATTGTCGCTAAAATCCCGGACCATTTGCGCGCGCATGTCCGGATCGACCAGGGCTTCGCACAGATCCCCACAGGCCTTGTGGGCATCCTTGCCGCAGCTCTTCATGAACTGCTTGATGCTCTTCTGATCCGGCCTCTTGAAGGCATACGCGAACTCGTGCTCCTTGCCGGTCAGCTCATCCG
Source organism: Pseudomonadota bacterium (assembly GCA_023433925.1). Taxonomy (GTDB): domain Bacteria; phylum Desulfobacterota; class Desulfovibrionia; order Desulfovibrionales; family Desulfovibrionaceae; genus Desulfocurvibacter. Next base: position 7,946 of record JAEYTO010000036.1, read on the forward strand.
TGAACTTGCGCGCCAATTTCCAATACACAACATCGCCTTTTCGCATGACTGTTACTCCTACTTCGCGCAGCTGCGTGGCCGCGCCTTCGCTTGTGATGATTACCAGATCAGCCAACTTGAGAATGCTTTTCCCCTTGCGAGAGATGCTGCGTTCCTCGAACTGTCCCGGATAGGGGATGATCAGCTGGAAGCCCCCAGGATCGGACAGTGAACAGCGCCTCATGCAGCCCAGGCAGACATAGTTGCGCTCCTTGTGGAACCAGCGGGCCTTGTAGCTCTTGAGGCAACGAAGCTCCTTGTAGACCCCTTCCCAGATCTCGCCCCGGTAGACCTTGAAGCCCAGGCCCAGGAGCTTGAGGATTTCATCGACAACGCGCATATGACTGCGGCTGATCCCTGGGACGGCCTACTGCCCCGGCTTCTGGCGCTTGCCGATGAGCCGGCGCAGATCCTTGTCCAGCTTGTCGGCCAGGGCTTTGTATTCTTCCTGGCCGGTCTCCCGGTACTTGAGCCGCATCTCTTCCCGAGCGACCAGGAGGTCCACTTCGCGATAGGGCTGAAGCAGGTGCTCTTCCCTGCGTTTGGCCCAGACATCGTCCGTGGCCCACTTGCGGATCGTGGCCACGGACACGCCGACCTCTTCGGCGATGTCCGCGAAGCTCAGGCCCTCATGGACATGAAGGCACCGGGCATAGTCGCGAAAGGCCCAGCTGTACCCACGGGAATAGCGCATCAGGCTACCTCACTGGCTCGCGTCTTTGATGTGTAACGGCTACGCCTTGCGGCTGAAATCGCCCGGCTGCGTGTCGGGCCGCGCGCCCTCCGCATAGCGTTCCTTGGTGGCGAACTCGGTGAAGAGTCCGTGCGCTGTGCGCTTCTCCAGGAAGGACCAGAGGACATCTTCGGCAGGGATGGTCTTGCCGCCTTCGGCGAACTCGAAGGTGCCGCCGGAGCCGGAGAGCGCCTCGGCAAGGAACAGAACTCGCTCACGCTCATAGGGCAGCGCCTTGGCATCCCTCATGAGCTGATCGAATCTGGCTTCGCGCGCCTTTCTCCTGTACGTGTTCTCGGCGCTGGCAAAGTTTTGGTCCAGGCTGGCCTTTTCCTCCCGGAGGCGCGAAAGCTCGGCAAGAGCCTGCTGGACCAGGCTCTTGTGCGTCTCAAGCTCTGCTTGCAGGCGTTGCACGCGCTCGGAATCGGGGACGGCGGAGAACTCGAACGTGCGGAACTCCTCGCCGGACTCCAGGGCCACTTCCTTAAGGCCTGGAATCGCGGGTTGCGTCGCCCCCAGCAGTCCGACATGCCGAAGGGTCCTGTCGGGGAAGAGCGAGACGGACACGTTCTTGTAGTGCCCGGCGCTGACCAGCTCCTTGACCGTCTCGTGGACCTGCTTGAACTTGGCCTGGAGCACCTCGCCCGCCCGGCGCAGCTCCGCGACCCATCCGAAGGCCGGGTCTTCGGTCTTCGGATGGCCGAAGACCAGCGGCACGCGCCGCTTGCTCTCGTCGAAGCCCCCGGCGATTCCGTCCAGATCCTCGGCCGTGAAGGTCGCTTTCTGGCCATCCATCGCCGTGAAGGTGCCCGTTCGCATGATGTCGATCCAACCAGTCTCGTGCATGTTCGCCACTCCTTACGCCAGCACTTGCGCGTCGCAGATGCCGCGCACGTTGACGACCGGGAAGGGTTTGCCTTCCGCGATCAGGGTCCAGCCGCTGGGGTCTTCGATCTTCACGGGCTTGATGAACAGCGGCAACGGCTGAAGGTTTGCGTCCAGATCGTCAACCGCGCAGTAGACGAGCTTGTGGCCGGCGTCGGTTGCGATCATGCGCAAACTGTTCTCGGCCACGATGGGCCGGATCTGTCCCGTGGCCGGATCGCGGTAGGTCTCCGCGCGCTGCTTGACCAGGAAGCCGCAGACGTTGATGCCGTCGGCGGTCACCTCGACGCGGATCTTGGCCGTGGAGATGTGGTTCTCGGCCAGGATGAACAGGGCCTCGAAGGCCGAATCACCAGCCCAAATCTCCAGCGTGGAACCGTAGCCGTGGACCTGGAGCGCCTTCTTCATGTCGAGCAGGGTCTTGACGATATGCACAAGCCGGACGTCCGCCGCATCCCACAGCCTCTCTGACTCAACGGAGAGCACCTGCCCGTAATCCACGGTATAGGTATCGAAGGCCCCGCCCTCTATCCGCACGGGCCATTCAATCCTGCCGCTCAGGGCCTGGGCGCAAATGGCCTCGCTCGTCTTGCGGTAGCTGCGCCGCAGAAGGTCGAACTTGTTCTGAGCCCACAGCTCCTGGCTTCCACGTCCCACGAGCTTGAGGTTGTTGAGGTCGCTTGCCAGGACCTGCGAGTGTATCCGGACCGAAAGGGGCTCGTAGGTATTGATCCCGCCCGTTTCCCTCGTGGCCGGTATGGACGGATGCCCCCGCTTGATGAGCGGCACTTCATGGGCCACGGCCAAGACGTCATCGACCCCGACCAGCGGAAAGGGATTCTGCGGCCTTTCCGGAAACACCAAGTCCATGACCGGCGTCTTCAGCTCGGGCACGCTCCTGAAATAGCCCTTGATGGTCTCGGTAGAGAAAAGGCCTCTCAAGTCAAACATTTCCATGCTCCTATCAGTGTTTAAACAGCTGTCTCAGCCGATGAGCCTCATGGCCAGGTCGTATGAAACGCCAATGCTCTTGCTCGCCTGCCGGCCCTTCAAGCCGAAGAGCGCGGCCGCGCCGGAAACGGACCAGGCCCACGCTTCGATCTCGCCGTGCATGTCCAATATGGCGGCCTTGATCCGCGCCACTTTCTGAGCCGCGTGATTTCCGAGCACTTCGGCGAAGACGTCCTCCATGCGCGACTCGATCTCGGAGATCTCGGCCTTGGCCTTGGGCACCAGGTCGGTTTCAATGGCCCTGATCCACTTGATGACCTGCTCCTGATTCAGGCGGATCATGGCCGCCTCGGAAGTCTGCGACTCGGGCCGCTGCCCGGCGCTCAGGCGGCTCAAGGTCCTGTCCTCCAGGGCGGCCAACTCGATCCCGAGCTTGTCAAGCTCGTCCCTGTAGCCGGCTAGGCTCTTGCCATGCTCCTGAAGCTTCTTCCTGACCTGCTCGCGCTCCTTGAGCAGCGGCTTGAGCGCCTCTTCAAGCTGGGGCTTTACCTCGGCAAGCTCCTTGTCGATCAGGGGCTTGAGGCGCGCGTGCTCTTGCCGCTCCAATTCCTCGATTCGCTCAAGGTTGCTCTTGCGCTTGCGCTCCTGGGGAGTCACGTCCGGGCGCGGAATGTGAACCCGCGTGCCCTGGTGCCTTCGGCTCAAGTCCAGGGTAATCCCCGGTCCCTTGGGCTTTGCGCCGGTTCGCACCGGAGCAGGCTCATTGACCTTTGAGAGGTCAATGTCTTTCTTGGTGAAGTCAGCGTTCATCTTGCTGTGCCTCCAGTGGTCTTGTACTAAGCGATAGTACTGATTTGGTACTGTTCCGTGTTCGCTATGGGCAGCATTTTAGACGTCCACCCCCAGCATTTGCAGTTGCTCGCGCAGCTTGATGGCGGCATGAATATCGGCGTTCTTTTGGCTCTTGTTGGCCAGTTGAAGCTTTTTCTTGTAGAGCCGCACCAGGTCAATGCGCGATTCGTCCTTTATCTTGCGATACTCACGGCGCTTGCTGCTCCAGCGGCCCTCGGAAGACCACCTCTTGATCGTGGACAAGCACACGTCCATCTCGCGGGCGACGTCTTCCACCGTGGACTCTGAAAACACGTACATGTCCTCTGCCTTGCGTTTGATCTCCAGGCCGTAGCCGCGCCCTTCAAACTTCCTCTTCATGGTGCATCCTCTCCGGGCACTCCCGGCACGCGCTTTGCGCCCAGGGATCACGGCTCTCCATCTCAAGCCGCGCTTGGAGTTCTCGGCATGTCCGAGGCGTGATCCAAGACTTGAGCCGCTCGCAACGGAAGCAGTGCTCGCGAATCCAGCCTGTCTCCTCCTGAAGACGGGCTTGCCTGGACATTTCCCTATTGGACTGGCGCATGCCGCTGCTCACACCAAGCCAGCCTAGTAATTTGGAGCTTGGCCAAGGCGTTGTCCCTCGTCCTTTCCGTCATCCTTAGCCCTGATGCGCTTCTCAACCGCGTCCACGGCGTCTTCCACTCCCAAGAGTATCCAGGCCAAGCCGACCCTCGCCTTGTCGGAAAGTCCATCAGGGCAGGTGCCTATAGCCTCGCGCAGAAAGCAAACCGTCTCGGAGATCCTGTTTAGGGTGTCTACCGCGCCTATCTGCCCCTTCTCGCTCATCTCGATCATTCGCATCTTCATCCCCTCGCGTCGGGTCTCCCGAACCCGTTCAAAAGCTTTCAAAACCCCTTTCAAATCGTTTAAAAGCGCCTTGGCCTGGTTATGGCTGCCCCGACCCCAAAGCAGCCTTTATCTCGGCTTTGAGAGCCTTTCGCCTTTCCTTGGACTGCATCCGCTCCAGGGCGTAGATGATCTTGCTTGCCTTGGCGCGGCTCAGAAACCGCAGGTGCGAAACCTTGAACTTGTTCTCCAGGAACTGCCGAAGCGTCTTCTCCTTGGCCTCGGAGCCCTCGGCGCGGGAGAACTCGCCCCACAGCGCCTCAATGGTGCGAAGCTGCGTGGGCGTGGCCATGTCCGGTCCGCGCCCCTTCAGCTCCTCATGCCGCTTGGGCTCGGGCTTGCGCTCCTGCCACACGCCGGCCTCCATACCCAGCTGGACCATGTACGTGATGAGCTGCGCGGCCTCTTCCCGGTCGAGCGCCTTGCAGCTCTCCACCCCGTAGCGGCCCAAAATGGCCTGGTACTCATGATCCGCAAGCCCAAGCGCGCCCTTTAGCGCGTGGATCTTCCTGATCTGTGGCGCGGTGATCTGCTTTACTTTAGCCATCTCGAAGCCCCTTTAGATGATGATCATCTCGGCCGCGCGCTGGACGACCTCGGGATTGACCTCCATGTCGTTCGCGGAGGCCATTTCCACGGACCTGCGAAGGAGCATGGATAGATGCCGCGCATTGCCGCGCGAGGTCTCGTGGAAGAGCTTGGTCAGCCTCGCGGAGGCCTCGGGAACAGCGCGCTCGACGATCATGCGGGCATCGTCCGGGGTGAGCCCCTTGACACGACCCCACCAGCCAACACGGCTGTAAAGCTGCGCGTACTCGTTGCGCTTGCCCTTGAGGTTCTCGATCAGGCGCGGCAGGCCGGCGAGCACGATGCCCACCCCGGCCATGTCGTGGACACGCCGCAGCAGCTCAAGGGAGCGGTAGGGCAGGTACTCCGCCTCATCCACGATGATGAGCCGCCCGGAGTCCTGAAGCTTGCTCACAACACCCTCGAAGAGATCCTGCACGCCGCTGCCCTGGTGCGTGAGCCCAAGGCTCTTGGACAGGTTGCAGAAGAGCTTCCATTCCCGCAGGCCCAAGTTCGCTTCGATGAGGATCGAATCGGGATAGCGGCGGATGTACTCCTTGCAAGCCTCGGTCTTGCCCAGGCCCGGAGGCGCGGTGAACACGCCGATGAGCCCGTCGTTGTGGCAGGATGCGCACATGGCCAGAAACTCAGTGAAGACGGAGGTCTCAAGGAAGCCGATCTCCACCTTTGGCGCGCGGCTCCTGGCTTCCTCCCTGGCCAGGTACGCCTTGACGGCCTCCTCGATCCTGTTATTGTCCCCCTTGTACGTTTCGTTCATCCACTGGCTGAGGGCCGAGGATGACACGTTCATGGCGCGGCTGAGTTCTGCCAAACTCAAGTCGCGCTTTTCCTTGATTTGCCTGAGTTGCTCCCTGATCTCGGACATTGCTTACCTCGCTTGTTTAAGAGCTTGTTGTTCTTCCAAAATTTTGTGCATCGCGGACGGATAGAGCTTCTTCGGGAGCCCCGGCCTTGGCGGGATGGGCATCACCTCCGCGATCTGCGAGTCCGCCTGCCGCTTGCGCTCCTGGCGCTCCAGCTCCATGGCCTCCTCTGCTTGCGGCACGAGCACCTGAACACGCCTGGTCTCGACAGTTTCCGGCTCTTCGCTCTTCGTGGCCCTCAAGCCGGCGGCCATGTGTTCGATGATGCGGGCCGGGTCGGGCCTCGCCTCGATCCTGGCCAGCTCCCGCTTGACCTCCCGCTTCTCGCGCGCCTTGCGGGCCACCTCGCGCTTGAGTTCCGCGCGTTCCACCTCTGTCTGGGCATAGGCCGCGCTCGCCGTGGCCAGCTCGGCCTTGCCCAGGAACTGATCCGTCGCGGCCTCGAAGACCCAGGCCTCGTGATAGGCCGTGGGATCGCGGCGCAGGTAAACCCGCTCGCCCTTGCGCGGTGACATCCACTCTGCCCAGTAGGTGACTTGCAGCTCGGAATCCCGCACGCCGTTGCGGCCGATGGGCATATCCTTCGAGGTGCGCATGCAGCAGAACGCAAGCGCATCGCGGCTGACCTGGCGCTCGATCGTGAATTCCACAGCCCAGACGTCATCGCGGGACCGGCCCTTGTGGACCTTGCCGTGCGAGGGCAGCTTGTTCAGGACTTCCTCGACGTAGGAGCTGAAAAGGCTTGAGAATTCCTCGAAGCCGAGCAGTTTCCCGGCCGCGATCTCGTCCTTGAGCGCCTCCGGCCGCTCCTTGACGTGGCCGCCCCGGTATCCGGGGAGCGGCTTGCCAAGGGTTTCCTTGACCAGGCGGAAGTCGCGTTCGACGGTCTTGGCCTGGGCATTGCGCACCTTGGCGAAGGTGACCTTGATGTCGAGCAGGCCGAAAGCCGACCTGGCGCGCGCCTCCGGCATCTCGACGCGGACGTTGCGCACGCCGCCCGAGAGGTCGCGGCAGCGGTAGTCCTTGCCGTTGTCGAAGTAGACGAACTCGGGCTTGCCGTAGCGTTCGGCGGCCAGGAAGAAGGCGTGGAAGATGTGATCCGAGCTTGGGGCCTCGATGTGCAGAGACCAACCGAGCCATTTGCCGGTCTTCACGTCGCGGAAGACCGTCACCCAGGGGAAGGCGATCTTGCGCTTGCCGTTGGACAGGCCGATCTCCACCCCGACATCGAGCTGATGGTGATCCGAAACCCAGCCCTGGCCGGCGCGCATCCGGGAATAGTCGCGCTCGACGTACCCGGCGAACTTCCTGTTCCAGGCGCTCGGGCCTTCCTGCGCGTAACAGCGGGCGGACTGCGAGTACTCCCGCCTCAATCGCCTCTCGAATGCGTGTCGAGAGGCGATTGAATCAGGAGTGAAACCCTGCTCAACGCCGTAGCCGATGGTCGCGGTGTGACAGATCCTTGTGGAAGGGGAGCCTTCCTTCATGCGCAGGCCGGCATAGTACTGGAAGAGCACGTCCGGAACCGTGGTCTCGCCGCGCCTGTTGCCGTACTTGCCAATCAGGCTTGCCCCGGCCTGGCGCTCCTGGCGGGCGTTCATGATGGCCCTGTAGCTCGTCTTCATCTTCGGGCACTCCGCGTTATGCTCGGCAATGGCGGCACGAAGGCGCTTGCCGTTTAGGTGCTCGAACTTCTGGAGCAGCGCGGTGTACTTCTCCAGACGCTTGCGGTTGTAGGCCGGGGCTTGCGCGGCCTCTTGGACTGCCGGAGTCGGGTCCTTCGGCTCGGCCGAGTCCGGGGCGATGCCGAGACTCAGGCGGGCCTTGGCGGCCGCGTACAGTTCCAGGGCTGGCCTGTAGTTCTCGGGTAGGGCTTCAAGCGCAAAGAGCTTGGTCTTGCGGCCAGAGTCGGAAGCGCCCCAGACGAATGGCCAGGCTTGCTTCCGCGAGGCGTTTACGATGAACGGTCGGGATACCCCTACTGCGGACCCGATTTCCTCTGCCGAAAACGTTGGTTGCATGTTAAATGAATTCTCTCTTAGCCCTTTCAATGATAGCTTCAATGTGGCTCTCTATTGTATCACTTCTTCTGTGGCCGCTAACAACCGCCTGTACATGGGTTATACTATATCCAAGCTCCGTTGCAATTTTCGACAAATTAGTTCCAACAATCGCCATGCATCCATGTATTATGCGCTCTCTCTTGCTCCTCGCTCTTACCATGTATTTAGCTCCTGCTTTTAAGCTTAAGCTCAAGCATTTTACGCTGTTCTGCTTTTTCCTTTATCTCCCAGTAAGCCTCGGCCCACTTGAGCTTATCCATCTGTTCGTCATCGATGAGATGGAATCCGCAGGCTTCGCAGAGAGCAGCCAAAGGCATAGAATCACCTGTCACTTTGACGAAGGCTTCCAAGATCTGGAGCGAGATACGTTTGGGGTCGGATGTGATCTTGGCGAGTGTGGAGCCGGTGAGCTGTAAGTCCTGGCCCGATAGCCTGGCTATCTCACGCATCCGCTCGGCTAAGGCCTCGTCGTTCTCCGCATAATCCTTCTTGATCACGCGGATGGCTTCCTTGACACCTGCAAAACCATTCGCCTGAACGAGAGGCAGCGGAAGCTGTCCTGGTATGGCCTTTTTCTTCCTCATATTTAGACACTCCAGGAAGCGGCCTGTCGAAACAACCGTGTTGAAATTCCAACGACTAAGTGAGAAAGTTTTCCGGGTAACGCCGCCCCAACACTTAGCCAATGTGGAATAATTGTCAAGCCGTTTGGTTAATGCGGCTGTCATTAGGCTTCATGATTAGCCACTATATAGCCATAATGGAATAAAAATGCCGGAGAATGCCCTCAAAGAGCTCGGCTCCAGGATTCGACAAGTCCGAGGAGATAAGTCTCAAGCGGAGTTTGCTGAAGAACTTGGAGTTCATCAGATAACTGTAAGCCGGTGGGAAAATGGTAGGCGTCAGATAAGCTTTTCAGATCTACAAAAAATTGCACAGCGATATGGTGTTAATATTAAATGGCTAGCAACTGGACTTGCTGAACCTAAAGCTTTAGATGAAGTTGATGTACTTAAGGTTAGTTCAAGCTTTGCAAAAGAATTTTCTAAGGATATAAGTGACAAAAAAATTACACTTTTTGGCGATCTTGGAAAGATTGGCGGGACAAAAAGCCTTGATTTGCGTATAACGACTTTTATGCTCAACAAATTTTTTGTTGATGCACCAAATGAAATATTGAGCATAGACCCAGATAGGCGGCGTGATATTTGCGTTATTCTATGGTCCCTGCTGTCTGAATCAAGTATGACCGAGGCAAAGTATATCTCAGAAGTGGTTAGTGAATGGATATTAGAGCTTGAAAAGATTAATAACGCCTTCTGAAGCTTCCCTATTACTTCTTTTTCTGGTTAGACTCTGACAAGACCTCTCGTGTAACCTGTTCTGCAACTTGTTTTATAATTTAATTAATTTATTCAGCCGGTTATAATTTTAGGCGGTTACACAAGTGGTTACAGGAGAGCAAAAGCCTTACTGTAGACAAGGCATTAATATATCAAGCTATTTTCTTGAAAGCCTCCCGCCGAGTTTCGCCGAGAATGGCCATAAAGGACCTGTTGTGCCGAACCATGCGCGCCAACTGACACGAGCGCCAGGCACAAAAAAGGGCTGGCACATGAGACCATGCCAGCCCTGAAACCCGCGTAGTTCTTGGGTCGTTTCGCTTTAGATGCGCCTTTGACCGACTATCGTTTCATATTCCCTTGGTGAACACGAGTGTGCCGAACCATGTGCTCCCCCATACCGTATCTTTTCAAAAGCGAGCGGGCCTGCGTTTCCCACGCAGGCCCGCTCGCTTTTGAAAAACACGGGTTCCAAGGGCCCACGGCCCTTGGCGAGGAGAGGTCCGGAGAGGGGCGCGGAGCCTCTCTCCGGCTCATTCGCCCAGGTAGGCCGCGCGGATGGCGGGGTTGTCCAGCAGTGCCGAGGCTTCGCCTTCCATGACCACCTTGCCGGTCTCCAGAACGTAGCCGCGGCTGGCCATGCGCAGGGCCACGTTGGCGTTCTGCTCCACGAGGAGGATGGTCGTGCCCTGCTGCTTGTTGATGTCCTCGACGATGCGGAAGATGCGCTGCACGATGAGCGGCGCGAGGCCCAGGGACGGCTCGTCGAGCAGGAGCAACTGGGGGCGGCCCATGAGCGCGCGGCCTATGGCCAGCATCTGCTGCTCGCCGCCGGACAGGGTTCCGCCGGGCTGGCGGCAGCGCTCCCGCAGCACGGGAAACAGCTCGAAGACCTGCTCGATGTCGCGGCGGATGCCCGGCTTGTCCTTGCGGAAGAATGCGCCCATGTCCAGGTTCTCTTCCACGGTCAGCCGCGGGAAGATGCGCCTGCCTTCCGGCACCTGGCACAGCCCCATGGGCGCGAGCTTGGCCGAGGCCAGGCCCAGGATGGACCGCCCCTGGTAGAGGATGTCGCCGCCCGTGGCCTTGACGATGCCGCAGATGGTCATGAGCGTGGTGGACTTGCCCGCGCCGTTGCCGCCGATGATGGTCACGATCTCGCCAGGCAGGGCTTTGAGCGATATGCCCTTGAGGGCCTGGATGTTGCCGTAGTGCGCGCTGACGCCGCGCAATTCGAGGATGGGCTCGGACATGGCTACTCGGCCTCCTCGGACCTGCGGCCCATGCGCTTGGCCGGCCACAGGCCCGCCGGCCGCACGAGCATCATGAGGGTCATGGCCCCGCCGAAGGCCAGCATGCGGTACAGCTCGAAGCCGCGGAAGACCTCGGGCAACGCCACCAGGGCCAAGGCGCCGAGAATGATGCCGGGGATGGAGCCCAGACCGCCCAGGACGACCATGGCCAGAACCATGGCCGATTCGATGAAGGTGAAGCTCTCGGGGCTGACGAAGCGCATGCGCGCGGCGAAGAAGGCCCCGGCCAGGCCGCCGAACACGGCGCCCATGGCATAGGCCAGGAGCTTGAGCAGGAAGGTGTTCACGCCCATGAGCTCTGCGGCGGTCTCGTCCTCGCGGATGGCCTCCCAGGCGCGCCCGATGCGCGAGAAATTGAGTCGGTGCACGGCGATAATGGTGAGCACCGCCAGGAAAAGCACCACGTAGTACAGGTACTGGAGCTTGCGCAGGGAGATGATCTCGAAACCCAGGCCGTCCTCGAAGGTCGGCACGGCCATGCTCGGGGCCGCGATGCCCAGGATGCCGTTGGGGCCGTTGGTCAGCGCCATCCAGTTGTTGAGGACGATGCGGATGATCTCGCCGAAGCCCAGGGTCACGATGGCCAGGTAGTCGCCGCGCATGCGCAGGGTCGGGTAGCCGATGAAGCAGCCGGCGATGCTGGCGAAAAGCGCGCAGATGGGCAGGCAGAGCCAGAACGGGATGCCGTAGTGCACGGACAGGAGCGCGTAGGTGTACGCGCCCACGCCGTAGAAGGCGATGTAACCGAGGTCGAGCAGGCCGGCCAGGCCCACGACCACGTTGAGCCCAAGGCCCAGGCAGACGTACACGAGCACGTTCACGGCCACGTCCTGGGCGTAGCGCTCGGTGAACTGCGGATAGGCCAGGGCCAAGGCCAGGACCAGGGCCAGCCAGACCGGCTTGGGCACCGTGGAGGCCGCGCGCCTACCGGCCTCGGCCAGCCCGGAGAACGGGCGCGACATGCTGCCGAAGACGCCGCGCTGCCTGAGCCGCCACAGAACGAAGAAGATGACCGCCGCCGTAGCCACCCTGATCCAGACGGCGAAGCTCTTCCCGAAGCTGAGCGTGCCGTCGGCGTGGATGCCCAGCAGCGGCCACAGGAGCAGGAAGAACCAGGCCAGCCCCACGCCCAGGTAGAGCCAGGGCTTGAACCTAGACGCGGGTGTCATCGACGTTCTCTCCCATGATGCCGGTGGGCATGAAATAGAGCACGGCGATGAGGATGATGAAGGCGAAGACGTCCTTGTACTCGCCGCCGTGTGGTATGTAGGCCGCGGCCATGATCTCGACCATGCCGATGATGAATCCGCCGAGCATGGCTCCGGTGATGTTGCCGATTCCGCCGAGCACCGCCGCGGCGAAGGCCTTGATGCCCGGCACGAAGCCCATGTCGTAGCGCACGCTGCCGTAGTACAGGCCGACCATGATGCCGGCCGCGGCGGCCAGGCACGCGCCGATGGCGAAGGTCATGGCGATGATGCGGTTGGAGTCGATGCCCACCAGGGCGGACATGACCTTGTCCTGGGCCGTGGCGCGCATGGCCTTGCCGATGTTCGTGCGGAAGACCAGGGCGTTGAGCAGCACGAGGAGCGTGGCCGTGAGCCCGAGGATGAGCAATTGCATGAAGCTGATGCGTATGTCGCCGAAATCGAAGCCGCCGGCCGTGAAGCCGATGGGATAGGCCTTGTCGTACACGCCCTGGGTGAGCATGAGGCCGTTCTGGAGGAAGATGGACATGCCCAGGGCCGCGAGCAGCACGGAGAGCCGGGATGAGTGGCGTAGCGGCTTGTAGGCGACCTTTTCCACGGCCATGGCCAGCATGGCGCAGTAACCCATGGTCAGGATGAGCGACAGGGTCAGCCCCAGCCAGGGATTGGTGTCCATGAAGCCGTGGGCGGCCAGGAACGAGAGCAGGATGACGCCCACGTAGCCGCCGGCGGCGAAGAACTCGCCATGGGCGAAGTTGATGAGCTGGATGATGCCGTAGACCATGGTGTAGCCCAGGGCCACCAGCGCGTACACCCCGCCGAGGGTGATGCCGTTGATGAATTGCTGCAGAAAGAAGTCCATTGGAGTCCAGTGATGTTTGAGGGGGAGCGCCGCGGCGCTCCCCCGTGCGAACCTATCGAATCGCGCGAGGCAAGGTTACATGGTCTTGCCCGTGCTCGGGTTCCAGAAGGGCACGAACTCGCCGCCCTGGACCTTGAAGATCACGTAGTCGGAGCCGGAGTCGCCGTTCTCCTTGAACTTGATCTGCTTGGAAGCGCCCTTGAGGTTCAGCTTCATCATCTCGGCCTTGACCTTCTCGGCGTCCGTGGACTTGGCGTTCTTGATGGCCGTCAGGAGCACATAGGCCGAATCATAGGAATAGGCCGAGTAGGCGCCGGGCTCGCCGCTGATCTTCTTGTAGGCCGCCTCGAACTTCTTGTACTCGGGCGTGGCCTTGTCCATGTATCCGAAGGTCAGGAAGGCGCCCTCGGCGGCGTCCTTGGCGATCTCCATGAGCTGCGGATGGTACACGGCGTCCTGGCCCATGAGCGTGGCCTTGATGCCCAGGCGCTTGGCCTGGATCATCATGAGCGCGCCGGACGAGGAGTTCTGCAGGCTGATGTAGAACACGTCGGGGTTGGCCTGCTTGACCTTGGTCAGCACGGCGGAGAAGTCCTTGTCACCCTGATTCACGTGGTCATGGGCCAGGACCTTGATGCCGTTCTTGGCCGCAACGGTGGCGACTTCGGTGGCCAGGCCCTGGGAATAGGTGGTCTTGTCGTCCACGATGAACACGGTCTTGGCCTTGAGGTGGTCCTTCATGAACTTGACGCCGGCCGGGCCTTGGTCGTCGTCGCGGCCGCATATGCGGAACATGTAGGGCAGCCCGCGCTCGGTGACCTGCGGGCTGGTGGAGCCTGGGGTGACCATGAAGATATCTTCCTCGGCCAGGACTTCCGAGGCCGGAATGGTCGCGCTGGAGCAGTAGGCGCCGACCACGCCGACCACGCCCTCGTTGACGAGCTTGTTGGCGGCGGCCACGGCCTGGCGCGGGTCACAGGCGTCGTCCTCGGGGAAGAACTCGATCTTGTCGTAGCCGGGAATGCCGCCTTCGGATTGGATGACCGCGATGGCCGCGCGCGTCCCGTTGGCGATGTCGTTGCCGTCGGCGGCGTAGGGGCCGGTCAGCGGGCTCAGGCTGCCGATCTTGAGGCTCTTGGCCATGGCCTGGCCCGCTCCGAGCAGCAAGGCGACGGTCAAGACGGTGGACAGGATCCTTTTCATGCTGGCACCTCCCAAAATGTGTGGTTACTGCCCGAGATAGGCTTCGATCACCTTGGGATCGCGGCGCACCTCGCCGGGCGTGCCCTGGCTGATGAGCTCGCCGTGATCCAGGACCACGAGCCTGTGGCACAGGCCCATGACGACCTTCATGTCGTGCTCGACCATGAGCACGTTGACGCCCGATCCCGCTATGCGGTTGATGAGCTCCATGAGCTGGCCGCTCTCCACCGGGTTGAGCCCGGCCGCGGGCTCGTCCAGGAGTATGGTCTTGGGCTCCGAGCCCAGCGCCCGGGCGATCTCCAGGCGGCGCTGCAGGCCATAAGGCAGATTGCGGGCCACGCTGTCGGCCTTGTCGACCAGGCCCACGAACTCCAGCGCGGCCATGGCCTTATCCTGGATCCGCCGCTCTTCCCGGCGCTGGGAGGGCAGCCTCAGGACGGCGCTCACGACGCCGGCCTTGGTCCGGCTGTGCTGGGCGACCATGACATTCTCAAGGGCGGTCATGGCCGTGAACAGGCGGATGTTCTGGAACGTGCGGGCAACGCCGCGGGCGAGTATCTGGTGCGGGCGCATGCCCAGGATCGATGCACCGGCGTAGGTGACCGAGCCGCCGGAGGTCCTGTAGACGCCCGTGATGACGTTGAAGATCGTGGTCTTGCCAGCGCCATTGGGCCCGATGAGGCCGAGGATCTCGCCGGGGTTCAGCTCGAAGGAGACGTTCGAGAGTGCCTGAAGTCCGCCGAAATGGACGTTTACGTCTTCTAGACGGAGGTGTGCCATAGATGGAGTGCTATAGCCGATGCTTATGCCCAAAATCAAGCAATTAAGCCTTCTGGACAATTTTGGAAAACACAGGGTTGTACAGAAAGCGCATATGCGCCGGGCGGGCATGGCAATGAAAGAGCCCCGGTCCGTCGCGCGGGCCGGGGCTCTTGGATCAACCTGTCAGAAGGCTCGGTCTACCACTTGCTGTCGCTGAAGGGGTCGGAGCCGAAGCCGAAGGTATCGGCGGGAGCGCCGCCGGTCTCGGGGGCGCCGGCGCCCTTTTCGCCGCTGGCGGCAGCGGCGCCGCCGGCCGAGGGAGCGGCCTTGAGGATGGAGATGATGCTCGACTTGACCTTATCGATCTCGCCGGCCAGGTCGAGAACGGCCTGGTTCAGGCCGGTGACCTTCTCCTCGGAGGCGACGATGACCTTCTCGCCCTCGCTCTTGGCGCCGGCTTCGAGCTTGTCGGCCTTGGCCTTGTACTCGGCCAGGGACTTCTCGGTGACGCCCAGCTTGGCGGTCGCCTCGGCCAGGGCCTTCTCAAGCTCGGCGATCTTGGCGCCCTGCTCGCTCACGGTCTTGCGGTACTCGGTCAGCTTGGCGAACACGGTATCCACCTCGGCCTGAGCCTGGGCGGGCAGCTCCTGCACCGAAACCTGGTCGCCCAGGCCGGCCACGTCGCTAGCCTTCATCTTCACGAGCTCGGGATGCTGCTCGTAGATGTAGGCCTTGGAGATCGCGACGGCGAAGGGCTCGAACTCGGCGTCGATGTCCTTCTTGGTCATGAACCCGAGCATCTCGGCCACGTTGCGCTTCTGAGCGTCCTTGTTCTCGCCTTTGATGCATGCGGCGAAGACGGACATGGGGAAGGTCTTTCTCGCTTCAGCCATGGTACGAACCTCCTTAAACTTAGACGACGAAGATTTTCTCTTCTCTGGGTTGCATGGCGATGCGGCCGGTCTTGCGGGCGTAGACCAGGGCCGCGGTCCTGTACACGAGGTGTCCGAGCTTGGACCAGGGCAGATAGGCGAAGAGCATGAACACGCTGATAAGGTGCAGATAGTACATGGGATAGGCCAGGACCGGGACGTTGGCCAGCCGCAGGAGCTCGCAGAACACGCCGGTCAGGGCCACGGCCCAGATGACTCCGAGCAGGTACCAGTCGTAGAAGCTGGAGCCGTGCTTGGAGGGTTCCTGGTTCAGGCGGCGCTTGGTCAGCACGACCAGGCCATACAGGAGCATGACCGCGCCGATGTTGGCCAGGATCTTCACCGGGCTCCACAGCGGCATGGGCGTGTGGCCCAGGGGCGCGATGAAGGGCAGGATCTTGCCGCCCCAGTGGGTCACGGCCACGATGGAGGTCACGATGAACAGGGCCACGAAGGCGTAGAAGAGCGTGAAGTGGCCGGTGAAGCGCTGCTTGTCCGACTCGGTCTCGCCGCACTGCTTCCACTTGGCGTGCGTGGCGACCTGGTTCAGGACCACGTCCTTGATGGCGTCGATCCAGCTGGTCTTCTCGTGCTGGCCCACGACGAAGGTCCTGGGCGTGGAGGACTCGAAGCCCTTGATGAGCTTCATGACACCTTTATAGAAGGTGAAGAGCACGAAGAGGGCCACGAGGCCGAAGATGGGGTCGATGGTGAAGTCGCCAGGGAAGAGCCCGCCGTACTTCACGGCGCCTTCTCCGGCCGGGGCCAGCACGAAGTGGCCGGTCTCGTCCGTGACGAAGCGCGGGAAGAAGGTGCCGAGCTGGCCGGCCCGGATGCTCCAGATGATCAGGTAGAGCGCGGCCGGGATGCCCATGAGGATGGGCAGGTACTTGGAGGAGCTCATCCACTTGCCGATGATCGTGGGCTCGGCCACGTTGCGGTAGGCCATGTTGCGCATGGCCGCCATGAGGTCCGCCGGCTTGGCGCCCCGCGGGCACAGGTCCGAGCACGTGCCGCAGTTATGGCAAAGCCAGATGTCGATGTCGTTGACCAGCCGGTCCTTGAGACCCCACTGCGCCCAGACCATCTCCTTGCGGGGATAGGGGTTCTCGGCGGGAGCCAGCGGGCAGGCGACGCTGCAGGTGGCGCACTGATAGCACTTCTTCAGCGCGTCTCCGCCCACTGACTGGAGTTCTTGGACGAACTGGAGGTCGGCCTTGATCACGTTCGCCATGATGCGTTCCCTCCTAGTAGCCCTTGAACGGGTTCGGCCCGATCTTGAGGATATAGTTGATGAAGTTGTCGATTAGCACCGGCACGCGGTCGTACTCGTCGATGGCGAGCTGCTCCTGGACCACGCGCTCGGGCTCCACGCCCAGGCGCTTGAGCGAGTCGGCGATGTTCACCATGCGCCTGTTGCACAGCTCCGAACCCTTGACGAAGTGGCACTGGTAGTCGTCGCCGAACTTGCAACCCAGCAGCATGACGCCGTCAGTGCCCTTGGACATGGCGTCGGCGATCCAGATGGCGTTGACCGAGCCCAGGCAGCGCACCGGGATGAAGCGCACGTAGGGGCTCCAGCGCAGGCCGCGCGCCGCGGCCATGTCGATGGCCGGGTAGGCGTCGTTCTCGCAGACGAGCACCAGGACTCGCGGGCCGCCCTTCTTCATGTCGGGCGGGATCTCGATCTGCTTGATCATGGAGCCGATCATATCGACGTTGTAGTTGTCGAAGCTGATGACGCGCTCCGGGCAGGCACCCATGCACGTGCCGCAGCGGCGGCAGCGCGAAGGGTTGGGCTGCGGCGTGCCCTTTTCATCGTCGTCCAGCACGCCGAAGGGGCACTCCTCGGTGCAGCGCTTGCACTGCGTGCAGCGCACGAAGTTGAACTTCGGGTAGGTCGCGTCGCCCGAGCGCGGGTGCACGGCCATGCCGCGATTGGCCGAGACGAGACATTGGATGGCCTTGAGGGTCGCGCCGTTGGCGTCATCTTCGCCGCGGGCCATGAGCATGGGCTGGCGCACCGCGCCGGCGGCATAGATACCCGTGCGCCGGGTCTCATACGGGAAGCAGATGTAGTTCGAATCCGCGAATCCGTCGAAGAGCACCAGATCGGGCAGGGCCGGGCCTTGGCGGTACTGGAGGTTCAGGATCGGGTCCAGGGCCGTGGTGGGCACCATGCCCGCGGGCAGGACCACCAGGTCGGCCTGGACTTCGATGTCCTGTCCGACGAGCGTCTCGCGAGCCTTGACCGAGAGCTGGCCCCCGGAGTTGCCGATCTCGTAAACCTGGCCCTTGGCCAGCATGATGCCGGACTCGTTCTGGGCGGCCTTGTAGTAACGCTCGTTGATGCCCGGAACCATCATGTGGTCATAGAGCACGTAGGCCACGGAGTCCTTGTTGAACTCACGGACGTAGCGGGCCTGCTTGAGCGCGGTCAGGGTGCTGACCTCGTTGGAGAAGGGAATGTGCCGCACGCTCTCCAGCTTCTCGAAAACGAAGCCCGTGGCTTCCTCCTCCTTGGGCTGGTCCTTGGCGTCCGTGGCCTCGCCGGCGGGCGCGGGGTTCTTGATCTGCTCGCGCCATTCGGCGGCCTTCTGCAGGGCCTCATCCAGCAGAGCCTGCACACTGAGCACGAAGACCACGTTGCGCGCGGGTTGACCATCGCTGGGCCGGACGATCTTGCCGGCCTTGGCCATGGCTTCCAGTTCGACGGTCGTGATGATGTCCTTGGACTTGCCATAGCCGAGCGGCTCCAGGTATTCGGCGCCGATGGGCTTGAAGCCGGTGGCCAGGACCACGGAGCCGACCGGGAAGGCCTGACCGTTGGCCAGCTTGGCCTCGTACTTGCCGGGCGCACCCTTGAGCTCGGCCAGGGTCGTGCCGGTGTGGACCGTGATCTTGGGGTTGGCCTTGACCGCGGCGATCTTCTGGTCGATGCCCGTGTCGTGGGCGTCGGTATAGGGATAGGCCAGCGGCACGGTCTTATAGAGCTTGGCCGCGTAGCCGCCCAACTCCGGCTCCTTCTCAACCAGGGCCACGTCGTAGTCCAGGGCCGCGGCGTTGAGGGCCGCGGTCAGGCCGGCCCAGCCGCCGCCGAGGACCAGGATGGTGCGCACCGACTCGACGACCTGCGCCTCGGGCAGACCCTGCTTGGTGAGCTTGGTCACGCCCATTTTCACGTAGTCCTGGGCCATGAGCTTGAGGTCCTCGGGCGTCTTGCCGGGCTCGGCCAGGCTGCCGTCGGGATTCTTGTAGCACATGACGCACTGCTCGCGCAGGTTCACGCGGTCGACGAGCACGCCCGAGCCGAAGTCGAACACATCCCAGTCGACCCTGGGCGAGGTGCCGCAGACGCACACGGCGTCGATGGCGCCGGAGTCGAGGTCGGCCTTGATGAGGTCGCGTCCTTCCTGGCTGTTCAGACGGGGATGGATCTTCACCACCGGGGTCAGGTCCCCGAAAAGATCCTTCACGTACTTGGACAATCCATCAAGGTCGAGGTACTGCCCGACGCTTGATTGATCAAAGTAGACTCCAATTTTCTGGGGCATTGGACGCTACCTCCCTACCACGGTTTGAATGGCCTTGAGCGCGGCGCCGGTGGCCGACTGGGCCGACTTCATGACGTCCAGGGGCACCTTGGCGCAGCCGGCCGCGAAAATGCCCTGCTCGGCCCCGCCTATGATGAAGCCCTCCTCGTCCTTGGGCAGGTCGATGGGCAGGCCATCCACGGCGATGCTCGGCTGCATGCCGGTGGCCAGGACGACCAGATCGAAGGCGTTCTGGGCCTTGATGCCCGTGATGGCGTCCTCGACGGTCACCAGGACCTTGCCGCCGGCGGTATCCTGGACCTCGGCCACCTTGCCCTTGATAGTCGTGACATTGGGGCTTGCGAGCACCTTCTGGAGGAAGGTTTCGTAGCGGCCCGGGGTGCGCAGGTCGATGTAGTAGATGGTGATGCGCACGTCAGGGTACTGCTCGAGCAGGTAGCAGGCCTGCTTGAGGCTGGCCATGCAGCAGATGTAGGAGCAGTAGTTCAGGTGGTTCTCGTCGCGCGAGCCGGCGCACTGGACGAAGCAGACCGACTTGGGGGCGTTGCCGTCCGAGGGGCGCACGATCTTGCCGCCCGTGGGGCCGTTGGGCGAGGCCAGGCGCTCCATCTGCATGTTGCTGATGGCGTCCTTGATCTTGCCGCCGCCCAGGTTGGTCAGCTTCTTGAGGTCGTAGGGCTTCCAGCCGGTGGCCACGATGATGGAGCCGACATCGAGCTCGATCTCCTTGGCCGCCTCTTCGAGATTAATATAGCCGTCACCCGCCAGCTTCTTGAGATCCTCGGGCGTGGCCGCGTCCTTATCCAGCACGTAGCGGTGCGGGAAGGCGAAGGGCACGTCCATGTACAGGGGCTTGCGCGTGGCCAAGCCGAACTCGAAGGGGTTCTCGACTTCGGAGGTCAGGCCGGCGGCGACGTTCTTGAGATTGCTCCCGTTGGACAGCACGTAGCGGGGCTTGAGGCGCACCTTGACCTTGTAGGCGCCCTTGGTCCCCGTGACGGAAACGACCTCGGCCAACGTGAAGATTTTGACCTTGTCCTTGGCCTTCTTGAGGCGCTGGAACTGGATCTCAAGACCGCACGAAGGAGGACACAGCTTGGGGAAATACTTGAAGAGCTGCATCACGCGCCCGCCGAGAAATGGATTTTTCTCGACAAGGTACACCTCGTGCCCCATCTCGGCGGCCTCTAGGGCGGAGGTGATTCCCGAGAATCCTCCGCCGATGACCAGTATACTTTTGCTCGACATGTGAAGTCCTCCTCAAATCTAGCGGGACTTGCCAACAAAATGGCCCAAGCCTAAGCCGGAGTCCCCCCAGTCTCCCGGATCAGGCCCAGGCCACTTTGCCGGAGTTTTTTAAAAGGCTGCGGGCCTTTCGGCCCGCAGCCCTCTGAGGTCAGACTAGTCCGGGATGATCTGGTAGTAAGGCTTCTTGAAGAAGGTCGTCTTGTTCGTCGCGGGATCGTACTTCGAGTTCACGAAGCACTTCCACTTGGCGTCGTCCAGGCCCATGAAGTCACCACGGTAGAAGAAGCCGGGGTAACGGGACTCCTGACGGAAGTAGATGTGCTGCATGTGCAGGCGCACGGTCCACAGGCGGTGGAACTGCTCCCAGCAGCGCATAAGCTCGTGCAGGTCGCGGGCGGCCAGCTTCTGGCTGTCCTCTTCCATCATCTGGAGCAGCTTGAAGCCGGTCTCAAGCAGGGAGCCGGAGGTCACGTACATCGTGCCCACGCCTCCGCCGTACTCGTCGGAGCACTTCATGAGGCGCATCATGAAGTTCTTGGGCGTGATGTAGTTCGGGTTGACGACCGGATCGGTCGAGGCGGCCTTGCCCTGCTCGAAGTTGTAGAAGGGAGCGTAGATCTCCTTGGCGAGATCGGCGGCCTTCTCCTTGAGCGAGGGCTTGAAGTCCTTGTGGTCCACGCACCAACGGACCATCTGCTTGCCGGCGATGCGGCCCTCGGCGTGGGAGCCGGAGGAGAACTTGTGGCCGGAGGCGCCAACGCCGTCAGCGCAGGTCCACAGACCGTTGACCGTGGTCATGCGGTTGTAAACCTTGCCGTTGTCGGCCTTGACCTTGTACTCCTCGGGAACCCAGGGCTCGTCCGGGCCGGAGACCCAGATGCCGCAGCAGCCGGAGTGAGAGCCGAGCAGGTAAGGCTCGGTGGGCATGATCTCGGAGCCCTTCTCCTCAGGCTTGATGTTCATGCAGGCCCACAGGTTGGCCTGGCCGACGCACATGTCGAGGAAGTCCTCCCAAGCCTCGGACTCCAGGTGCTTCTGCTGCTCGGGAGTCAGCTTGGCGAAGGTGGTCTGCAGGGCGGTGGCGGTGTCCATGTAGATGGGGCCACGGCCTTCGCGCATTTCGCGAAGCATCATGTGGTTGCGCAGGCAGGTCGGGATGATGTGACCCTTGGCGTAGCCGCGCTCCTCGTAGGGCTTGAGCATGGCGGCGTTGGTCGCGCAGTAGTCCTCGCCCTTGTAGTTGGTGGCCTTGGCCTTGAAGAGCAGGAACCAGGCACCCACCGGTCCGTAGCCGTCCTTGAAGCGGGCGGGCACGAAGCGGTTCTCCATCATGGTCATCTCGGCGCCGACCTGCGAGCACATGGTGTAGGTGGAGCCGGAGTTCCACACCGGGTACCAGGCGCGGCCCAGACCCTCACCGGTGGAGCGGGGACGGTACACGTTCACCGCGCCGCCGCAGGCGACCAGCATGGCATTGGTCTTGAAGACGTAGACCTTGTTCTCACGGGTGGAGAAGCCGACGGCGCCCGCGATGCGGTTGGGCGTGTTGGCGTCCAGGAGCAGCTTCACGATGAAGACGCGCTCCAGGTAGCGATCCTGGCCCAGGGCGTTCTTGGCGGCCTCGGCCACGATGCACTTGTAGGACTCGCCGTTGATCATGATCTGCCAACGGCCGGAACGCACGGGCTTGTCGCCCTTGCGCAGGGACTTGCCGGCCTTCTTGGCCTGGGCGCCGTCCAGGTTGTGGCCCTGCTCGTCCTTGATCCAGCAGGGCAGGCCCCACTCCTCGAACAGGTGCACGGAATCATCGACGTGGCGGCCCAGGTCGAAGATCAGGTCTTCGCGGACCAGGCCCATGAGGTCGGTGCGGACCATGCGCACGTAGTCGTCGGCCTTGTTCTCGCCAAGGTAGGTGTTGATGGCGGACAGACCCTGGGCCACGGCGCCGGAGCGCTCCATGGCGGCCTTGTCAACCAGCATGACCTTCAGGTCCTTGTACTTGCGGTCGACCCAGCTGCAGATCTCGTAAGCCGCGCCGCAGCAGCCCATGCCGCCGCCGACGAGCAGAATATCGACATCCTTCTCGACGAGCTGCGGCTCGGCGATAGCCACACCCTGGGGCTTCACTTTGACAGGAATCGTGGGCATCTCGGTACTCCTGATTGCTGTAGTTTGCGCTTTCAGTTCCAAATCCGGCGCCCCGCCGCGCTGGCGGCGGGACGGCAATTACACTTCGAGCTTCTTGTCGGCTTCGGCGACTTCGATCTTCTTGCCGAGAGCGGTCTCGGGCACGGCAAGCTGCGTCTCGGTGAAGAGCAGCTCGTTGTTGATGTCGCCCGGCTCGGGCTTGCCCTCGAAGGGCTTGATGGAGCCTTCAGGAGTGGTGCGGATGGGGAACTTGAAACGCTTGACTTCGCCGCTGCGGAACTTGACGGTCCACATGATGTCCTCGGCCGAGCGCATGGGAATGGACGTGCCGCCCATGGGCGCGAAGTCGGCGTAAGGACGAGCGGTGATGGCGCCCTGCGGGCAGATCTTCACGCAGGAATAGCACTCCCAGCAAGCCTCGGGCTCCTGGTTGAACGCGCGCATCTCGTCAGGATCCAGGATCATCAGATCGTTCGGGCAGATGTACATGCATGCGGTCTTCTCGCCGCCCTTGCAGCCATCGCACTTGCTCGGATCGACAAAGGTAGGCATGTTGAACCTCCCAGCACTATAAGTAAGGGTTAAACCAACTCGACTTGCGCCGATTTATATGAAGAAAAAGCAGAGAGCTGCCCCCCTGCCTTCGCCTCCGCACGCGACCAGTCACTCAGCAGCTTGTGCGAGAAGTAACAAGCTCCGCCTGGCATGTCAAGGTGAAAGTGAAATATGTTACAAGCATCCAAACCTGTCCACACCGCCTGTGGCCTGGGTTCCGAGGACTTCGGCCTCGTTTGGCCTGGGTCCCGGGGCCGCCCAGGGCGGAAAGCGTTCCAAAAAGAACAAATGCCGAAGACGCATCGAACTTGGAACTTTTATACCTACGCTAAATAAAACTCAAGCCTTACTGCTTCGGCTTCGGGGCGGTTGACTCGGACGCCAGCGATGCGCCCACTTGCGACACTCCGGCTCGCCGAAAGCCAGGCCGAAGACCCGGCGCGTCACTCCACCACCCACACCGCGCAGTCGCGGGCGTGCTGGATGATGCGCGAGGAGACGCTTCCGAAGAGAAACTCCTCCTCTCTGCTCACTCCCCTGCGGCCCACCACGACGGTGCCGAAGCCTTCCACCCGCTGCACGGACAGGATGTCCTGGGCTATGCTCGGCCCTTTGTAGGGAGCAAGCCGCTTCTCGATGCAGGCCTCGTCCACGCCCCGCTCGCGGAGGATATCCAGCGCATGGTCGAGGAACTTCGCGTACGCGGCCTTCTGCTCGCTCGTGCTCGCCCGCCACGCGGCCTCGTCCGGGAACAGGTCGCGGTCCGGGGTCTTGGCGATGCACAGGAGCAGGATTTCGGCCTCGCGCGCATGGCACAGCACGTCGCCCACATAGGCCACGGCGCGCTCGGAGTTCTCGGATGCGTCCACCGCGATGAGGATTCGCTTGGGGTTCACGTTCCTTCTCCTTGGGCTTGTGCGTCCAGCTCGGCCAGACAGGGCCGCAGATCCCCGAGCATCTCGTCCACGCTCTCGTAGGACACGCCCGAGCCCTGGGAGAAATGCAGGATCACCCGGTTCAGGCGCTCGGGGATGTATGGGAACAGCTTTCTCAGGTTGAACAGCCGGTTGCGGAATATGATGCCGAAATCCTCCTGACGCAGGGGCTCGCGGATGCCTTCCGCCAGGCCGTGCTCGGCGATGGACAGCGGGGTCCACTCGCCCTTGCCCGTGAGGAAGGCCAGGATGTTTCCCAGGCCGAAGAGGTCCCAGCCGAACGGATTCTCGTAGAAATCGAAGGCGTAGTCGAAATCGATCCAGCAGTAAGGGCTCGCGCCGCGCTGGACATACAGGTGGTCGCGACGGATGTCGCCGTGCTTCTCGCCTTGCCCGTGCAGATGGCCGATGGCTTCGCAGGCTTCGATGAAGCTGGCCAGGATGGCCGGAAAGCTCCTGCGGAAATAGGTCTCGTGGTCGGCCTCGATGTCCTCGACCTCCTGGTCCAGGCGCCTGCCGTCGACATATTCGAGCACCCGCACGTTGTTGCCCTTGGAGTCATCCAGGGAAAAGCCCTGCATGAAGCGCGGATCGCCGCGCACGAGCTCGAGGATGCGCGCCTCCTTGAGGGGGCTGCGATAGCAGGGGATCTGGAAGCGGCCGATGTTGGCCGTGAACGTCTCGTGAAACACGAGCTTGACGATGCGCCGCTCGCCTGTTTCGAGCACGCGGCAGCGCTTGACCCAGAACTTGGGGTCTTCCATGCCGAAGCGGCGCTCGGACTCGTCCTTGAGCACCAGGTAGTGCAGGCCGCCGAGGGCCATGACATCGCCATGGCCGATGCGCATGAACTCGCTCGTGTCATGGAAGATATCGCCGAAGCGGCTCATGCCTCCGTCGGGCCACATGCGTTCGACCAGTTCGCGGACATTCTCGGACATGCGCGCCTCCGCTTTCTCCCCGCGGAAACACGTTGCAGGGAATTCGGCGCATACTAGCCTGCTTTCGCCATTCGTCAAATAGAAACGGGGCGCCCTTGCGGACGCCCCGTCTGGTGATTCACGTCAGAGCCCTGGGGCTCGTGAACGCTACTTCATGGCAGAGCCGCTGGCGGCCTTCTGCATCTTGACCTCGACCTTCTCGGTCAGGCCGCCGTAGTACGTGCGCAGGATGTCCAGGACCTCTTCGCGGCCGAAGTGATCCACGACCTCGGCGCCCTCGGACAGGGCCTTGCGCAGCTTGGTGCCGGACAGGATGACGCGGTCTTCCTTGGTGTGCGGGCAAGTGCGCATGGAGGCCATGCCGTCGCACTTGTGGCAGTAGAAGGTCCAGTCGATCTTCATGGGCACGGTGACCAGAGCCTTGCCGGCGGGCTTGTTCTCGTCCTTGGCGTACGGGATCTTGTCGAAGATCTCCTGCGCCTCGAAGAGGGTGTAGAAGTCACCCACGCCAGCGTGGTCGCGGCCGATGAGCATGTGGCTGATGCCGTAGTTCTGGCGGAACGTCGCGTGCAGCAGGGCCTCGCGGGGACCGGCGTAGCGCATGTCGAGGGGGTAGCCCGCGTTGATGACGTAGTTCTTGACGAAGTAGCCGTCGATGAGCGTCTGGATGCACTTGATGCGCACGTCGGCCGGGATGTCGCCGGGCTTCAGGTTGCCGATGAGGGAGTGGATGACCACGCCGTCACAGACCTCGGCGGCGATCTTGGCCAGGTACTCGTGGGAGCGGTGCATCGGGTTGCGCAGCTGCAGAGCGGCGACCGTGGACCAGCCGCGCTTCTCCATCTCGGCGCGGATCTCGGCGGGGGTCATGTACACGCCGGGGAACTTCTCGCGGTAGTCGCCCTCGGAGAGGACCTTGACCTGGCCGGCGAGGTTGTACTTGCCCTGCTTCATGACCATCTGCACGCCGGGGTGGTCCTTCTCGGCCACTTCCCAGAACTTCTTGGAGTCGTCGCCGTTGCCCTTGAAGACCTTCTCGCACTCCCACTTCTTCTCGTCGGCGGAGAGGGCGTACTTCTCGGTGACCTTCATGGTGGCGTACACGGTGCCCTTGGCGCCGACCAGCGCGACCTCGTCGCCGACCTTCACGTCCTCGTCGTTGGTGTCGCAGACGACCGGCACGGGCCAGAAGGTGCCGTCGGCGAGGGTGAAGTTCTCGCACACGCTCTTCCAGTCGGCCTTGCCCATGAAGCCGCTCAGCGGCGAGAAGCCGCCGATGCCGAGCATGATGCAGTCACCCTTGACGCGGTCGGAGATGACGATCTTCTTCAGGCCGGCGGCCTTCTTCGTCTCGGCTTCCAGCGCGGCGCCCTTGAGCAGGCACTCGACAAGGCCCTTACCGCCATGAGCAGGAACAAGCTTCTTGGCCATGGTACTCCAACTCCTTTCATGTGTGTTCATGACAACAATGCCACGAAAGCCTCGCCGGAGGGCTCACGCCGATCCGGCTCGGGTGAATTCCCCAACACTCCTGGATCGACCCAACCGGGCAAAAAAACCACGTCGCAAGCAGGGTGCGGCGGGGAAGGCATGTCCAGGCACGCCTTCCACCCGGCATTAAGCCGAGCGCCAGTCTCCGGCTTGAGAGCATTCCCAGATTACCGACGGCTGGCTGACTACAGCTTGTTAAAAAAAGAACAAAATGTCAAAAGAAAAATTTCACATATCCAATATGCCGATTTTCAATGATCTTCCACCTGGGACGTCAACCATTCCCATGATTTCGACGGTCATACGCATTTTCGGAACGATGTACAAGCCCCCGGCAGGCCCCGGCGCAAGGCCTGCACGCATTGCCCCTTGCAAGGCCTACCGAATGCGGTTAGGAGTTCAGGTTTCCAATCCATATACCAGCGGACGAGCTAATGCCTCAACCCGACGCCAAGAAGACCATCACCACCCAGATCAACGACATAGATCGCAGACTTGCCGCCCTTGTGGCGGAACGCACGAGGCTGCTGGCCAAGGCCGCTACCGCCAGGCTCGAAAAGCGCAAGCCCCTGTCGGACCCGGAGCAGGAGCGCCGCATCTGGTCCGAATGGGACCGCTCCGCCAAGCGGCTCGGCCTGGAGCCCCGCCTGCTGCGCAAGGCCGTGACCCTGCTCAACGGCATGGCCTACGCCAAGGCCGGCGCGCGCCAGGGCCCGGCCGAGGACTTCCTGCTCACGCCCAAGCGCCAGCCCGTGGACATCGACGCGCCCGCGCCCCTGTCGGTGGACCACCTGCTCCTGTTGACGGCCGTGGCCGCGGCCGCGGGCAATCCCACGCACCTCTCGCCCGTGGCGCTCAACGACCGCACGGTCGAGCTGGTCAAGGCCCTCAACCAGGCCGGCGCGGCACTGTCCTGGGAGCAGGACTCCCTGAGTTCCCGCGGCGGGCCCGGACTCGCCTTCGAGGGCAAGGCCATCTTCGCCGGCGACCATGAGGGCGCCATCTATATTTTGATAGCCCTGGCCCTGGGACATGCCGGGCGCTGCCGCTTCGCGGGCGGCCCGGAGCTCAAGCTCCTGGACCTCGGCCGCCTGGCCGACACCCTGGCCGCCATGGGCGCGCGCCTGGCCCCGCTTACCCCGCACACCCCCGGCCTGCCCGCGCGGCTGGAATCCGGCGGCCGCATGGCCACCCGACTGCGCCTGCCCGACGACTGCCCGCCGGCCTTCGCCTCGGCCCTGGCCTGCGCGGCCTGGACCTACCCCGAGGGCTTGAGCCTCGAATTCGAGCCGGCCTCGCCCGTGGCCGCGGCCATGGCCGACGCCGCCCTGGTGCTCACGCTCTGCGGCATCCCCTTCACGGCCTCGCACGGCTCCTTCAGCGTGCCCAACGCCGCGCCCACGGTCCCGGCCGAGCCCGCCCTGCCCATGGACAACCTCATCGCCGCGACCGTGCTGGCCCTGCCGCGCTTCACCGGCGGCCGGACGCGCCTCGTGGGCCTGTGGCCCGCCGAGCTGCCCGCGTTCCTGCACGCCCAGCGCCTGCTCGGCGCCACGGGGCTCGACTTCGCGTCCGCCGATTCCATGGCCACGGTCGCGGCCAAGCCTTGGCCCGCCAGCGTCGCCCTGCGCGCCGAAAACCCGGCCCTGGCGCCCCTGGCCCTGGCCCTGGCCGCCGCCGCGCCCCAGGGCGCGGCCCTGGACTGCGCGGGCGACGAGCTTTTCCAGTCCCAGGCCCAGGAACTCCTGGAGGCCTGCGGCAAGCCTCACTCGGCGGACGGTGACATCATCCGCATGGGACCTGGCTTCGACCGCGAGCAGGGCCAGCGGATCTGGAGCGCGCCGTCCCCCGAGCTGGCCCTGGCCGCCGCGCTGCTGGCCTACGCGCGGCCCGGCATCCGCCTGGCCAATCCCGGCGTGCTCACGGCCCACTGGCCAGGCTTCTGGAACCTGTACAACCGGCTCGCCACTCCGGTGCGCAGCCTGCTGCCCCACAAGGAGCCCGAGCATGAGCAAGAACCAGAGCAAAAATCCAAGCGACGCATCCGCGTCGAATGACCTGCCCCGGGACGTCGAGGCTCTCGCGGCCCAGATCGAGGCTCTGAACGTCGAGAAGGCCGCGGTCATGGTCAAGGTCGTCCACCTGCGCGACAGCGAGGACCCGGCCAAGGGCGTCTTCCACAACCAGGAGATTTTCCAGGCCCAGCAGGACAAGCTGCGCCTGGAGACCGAGATCGACATCCGCCGACGCAAGATCCGGCGCATTGAGCTCGGCATGGAGTAGTCGCGGCCGACGAAAGCGCCGCATCCCCTCATTCCCCGCATTGCAAGCACGGCCGTTTCCCCGCTGCCAGGCACAAAGGAGCAGAGCATGGCGAACAACCTGACGCGCAAGATTTTGGAGCGGCATCTGGTCAAGGGCGAGCTTGTCCCCGGCAGCGAGATCGGGCTCAGGATCGACCAGACCCTGACCCAGGACGCCACGGGCACCATGGCCTATCTCCAGTTCGAGGCCATGGGCGTCGACCGCGTGCGCACCGAGCTGTCGGTGAGCTACGTGGACCACAACACCCTCCAGATGGGCTTCCGCAATCCCGACGACCATCGCTACCTGCGCACCGTGGCCGCCAGGTACGGCATCATCTTCTCGCCTCCGGGCACGGGCATCTGCCACCAGCTCCATCTGGAGAACTTCGCCAAGCCCGGCAAGACGCTCATCGGCTCGGACAGCCATACGCCCACGGCGGGCGGCGTGGGCTGCCTGGCCATGGGCGCGGGCGGGCTGTCCGTGGCCCTGGCCATGGCCGGCGAGGCGTACTTCATCCCCTGCCCCAAGGTCGTGCGCGTGTGGCTCGACGGCGAGCTGACGGGCTGGGCCTCGGCCAAGGACATCATCCTGCACCTGCTCGGCGAGCTGACCGTCAAGGGCGGCGTGGGCAAGGTCTTCGAGTACGCCGGCCCCGGCGTGGCCACGCTGACCGTGCCAGAGCGCGCGACCATCACGAACATGGGCGCGGAGCTGGGCGCGACCACATCCATCTTCCCGAGCGACGGCCAGACGCGCAGGTTCCTCAAGTCCATGGGCCGCGAGGCCGACTTCGTGGAGCTTGGGGCCGACGAGGGCGCGAACTACGACGAGGAGATCAGGATCGACCTGTCCGCCCTGGAGCCCCTGGCCGCCGCGCCGCACATGCCCGACCGGCGGGTGCGCATCAAGGACCTCGCCGGCATGAAGGTCGAGCAGGCCTGCATCGGCTCGTGCACGAACTCCAGCTACGCGGACCTCAAGACCGTGGCCCTGCTCCTGCAAGGCAAGCGCGTCAGGCCCGAGACCGACCTGCTCATCGCCCCCGGCTCCAAGCAGGTACTCAAGATGCTCGCCTCCGAGGGGCTCATCGACCCGCTGCTCGACTCGGGCGCGCGGCTGCTGGAGGCCTCCTGCGGCCCGTGCATCGGCATGGGCGGCTCGCCCGTGTCCGGCGGCGTGTCCGTGCGCACCTTCAACCGCAACTTCGAGGGCCGCAGCGCCACCAAGGACGCCCAGGTCTACCTCGTCAGCCCGGCCGCGGCGGCCATGGTCGCCCTGCGCGGGGAGTTCAGCGACCCGGCCACCTGGGGCGTCCCGCCGGCCAAGCCCGAGCTGCCCGAGACCGCCCCGGATATCCGCCACCTGTTCATCCACCCGCCCAAGGACGGCTCCAAGGTCGAGATCCTGCGCGGCCCGAACATCGCACCCCTGCCGCCCTTCGAGCCCATGGCCGAAGTCATCGAGGCGCCGGTGGCCATCAAGGTCGGCGACGACATCACCACGGACCACATCCTGCCCGCCGGAGCCGAGATCACGGCCCTGCGCTCGAACATCCCGGCCATCAGCAAGCACATCTTCGGCCGCGTGGACGAGGGCTTCGTCGGCCGCATCCAGGCCATGGGCAAGGGCGTCATCGTGGGCGGCGAGAACTACGGCCAGGGCTCCAGCCGCGAGCACGCGGCCCTCGGCCCGCGCTACCTCGGGGTCAAGGCCGTCATCGTCAAGTCGCTCGCGCGCATCCACCGCGCCAACCTGGTCAACTTCGGCATCCTGCCGCTCATCCTTGTCAACAAGGAAGACTATGCCAAGTTCGGCCAAGGGGATACGGTACGCATCCCGGCCGGCGCGATCACGCCCGGCGGAACAGCCGAGCTGAGCCTCGGCTCCGGCGCCCGGGTGGCCGTGACCAACGATTTGACGGAACAGGAACTGGCCATTATTAAAGCCGGCGGGCTACTCAATACCGTCGGCCGTCCGGCCTGATCCAAACGGAGAACCTATGCTCGATCCCATACGTCGGAACGCCCGAAGCTGGGGCATCAAGCTCGTCTTCGGCATCATCATCATCGTCTTCGTCTTCTGGGGCGTGGGCAGCTTCCGGAGCCAAAGCGGCGCCGTGGTCGGCTACGTCAACGGCACGGCCGTGACCCTAGCCGAGTACCGGCAGGCCCTGGAGCGCGCCACCGAGATGCTCCGCCGCCAGGCCCCGGACATGACTCCCGAGATGCTCCAGCAGCTCGGCCTGCGCCGCCAGGTCTTCCAGCAGCTCGTGGACGCCGAGCTCATGCGCCAGAAGGCCCGCGAGCTGGGCATGGCCGTCCCGGACGAGGAGGTCCGCGCATACATCAAGTCCACGCCCGTGTTCCAGGCCGACAACGGCGGCTTCGACTACGAGCTCTACCGTCGCATCCTGCGCGGCAGCGGCCTGACCGAGGCGCGCTACGAGGCGGGCGTGCGCACCGAGCTCATGCTGGACAAGATCCGCCGCATGGCCACCCTGCCCGCCACGATCACCGAGCAGGAGGCCCACGACCACTTCGCCTTGGCCCGCGAGACCGCCCAGGTTCAGTATGCCCTCTTCCCGGTGGACGGCTTCCTCGGCCAGATACAGCCCACCCAGGAGGAGATCGCCGGCTACTACGAGCAGAACAAGGCCCGCTTCGCCATGCCGGCCAGGGCCCGCATCGCCTACCTGCTCTTCTCCCCCGAGCAGATGGCCCGGCCCGACCAGGTCTCCGCCGAGGAGGTCCGCCAGCACTACGAGGTCAACGCCGCCAAGTACCAGCGCCAGGAAGAGGTCCGCGCCAGCCATATCCTGGTCAAGGTCGGCGAGAACGCTCCCAAGGAAGAGGCCGACGCGGCCAAGGCCAAGATCGAGGATATCCGCAAGAGGATCGCCGGCGGCCTGGACTTCGCAGAGGCGGCTCGCAAGTTCTCCGACGGCCCCAGCGCGCCCAAGGGCGGCGACCTGGGCTGGTTCAGCCGCGGCCGCATGGTCCCCGCCTTCGAGGAGGCGGCCTTCGCGCTCAAGCCCGGCCAGGTCGGCGCGCCGGTGCGCACCGAGTTCGGCTGGCACATCGTCAAGGTCGATGAGCGCTGCGCCGCCGGCCAGATTCCGCTGGCCGAGGTCGAGACCGACATCCGCACCGAGCTCGCGCGCGACAAGGCCGCCAGCGTGGTGGGCGACGCCCTGGACGAGGCCACGGAGCTGGCCGCCTCGGGCGTGTCCCTGGCCGAGATCGCCAAGAGCCTGCACATGCAGCCCCGCGACAGCGGCATGTTCACCCAGGCCTCCGGCCCCGCCGGCATCAGCCTGGACGACGAGGCCAAGGAAGTCATCTTCTCCCTGGCCGACGGCGAGCTGACCGACGCGCCGCTGTCCTCTGGAAACGGCTACGTCCTGGCCGAAAAGACCAGCGGCGAGCCCGAGCGGACCAAGACGCTTGAGGAGGTGCGCGGGCAGATCGAGACCCTGCTCAAGCGCGATAAGGCCCTGGAGCTGTCCAAGGCCCGCGCGCTGGCCGTGGCCCAGGAGCTTGCCAATCCGGCCGCGCGCGACAAGGCCGTGGCCTCCCTGCCCCGGATCGAGACGAGCGAGCCCTTCGATCGCCAAGGGCTGATCCAGGGCCTGGGACCCAGCCAGGAGCTGGCCAGGAACGCCTTTGCCGCCAAGCCCGGCGAGTGGCTGCCCGGAGCCTACTCCTCGCCCCAGGGCTGGTATGTGGCCAAGCTCGACAAGCTCAACCCCGCGCCCGAATCGGAATGGCGGAACCAGAAAGACATGTGGATGGCGGCCTTGTCCCAGACCCGCGAGCAGGAGCTCTATCAGGCCTTCATCAGCGGTTTGCGCGACAAGGCCAAGATCGAGATAGCCAATCCGCAGATGCTGGAATAGGCAAGGCGTCCATTACACGCACGCAAGAGCCGCTCCAGGGAGCGGCTCTTTTATTTTGCCCCTTGCGCTTAGAGTCATTTGCAAATGAAATGCGGGTTCCAAGGGCCGCCTTATCAAGAGCGGGCCTTGGCGGGTGGGGCGCGGGGAGGGCAAAGCTCTCTCCGCTCTTGATCGGCGCGCTCTATGCCGCCACGAGCCAGCCCAGGCAGGCGGCGGCTTCGCCCATGATGATGGCCGCGCCGAGG
>JAEYTO010000051.1 GCA_023433925.1 Pseudomonadota bacterium
TCAGCAGGCAAGAAGGCCTTTATCCTCTCCCACTGGCTGTCGCTTAGCTCTTGCTGGTACATCCAGCCAAGTTACTCTCCGTAGGCCCTTTGGCAACCCTCTTGGCTCTTTGAAGACACAGCCTAGCCCTGGCGCCATCCGGGGTCGGCATGGACAAGCTCCCGGCGACATGGGATAAGCTGGTCAGACTGACTTGCCGGAGTCGCACATGGCGTCGCCCGAGCCGGCCCAGGCCGGCGCTCCCATCATCGAGGCCGAGAGCCTCGTCAAGCGCTTCGGCGGATTCACCGCCGTGGACGGCATCTCCCTGCGCGTGGAGCGCGGCGAGTTCTTCGGCCTGCTCGGCCCCAACGGCGCGGGCAAGACCTCGGCCATCCGCATGATGTACGGCTTCTCTCCGCTCACGGCCGGCTCCCTGCGCGTCTTCGGCCTGGACATCCGCGAGCATTGGCGGGAAATACGCGGCCGGCTGGGCGTGTGCCAGCAGGAGAACACCCTGGACACGGACCTGACCGTGGAGGAGAACCTGCTCATCTTCGCGGGCTACTTCGCCATCCCGCGCACAATCGCCCGCCAGCGCGCCGGCGAGCTGCTGTCCTTCTTCGCCCTGGACCACAAGCGCAAGGCCAAGGTCAGCGAGCTGTCGGGCGGCATGTCCCGCCGGCTCATCCTGGCCCGCTCGCTCATCAACGACCCGGAGCTGGTCATCCTCGACGAGCCCACCACGGGCCTGGACCCGCAGTCGCGCCACCAGCTCTGGGACCGGCTCACGGCCCTCAAGCGGCGCGGGCTGACGCTCGTGCTCACCACGCACTACATGGAGGAGGCCGCGCACCTCTGCGACCGCCTGATGATCCTCGACCACGGCAGGATACTCGTGCAGGGCAGCCCGCGGGAACTCATCCAGAAGCACGTCGGCGGCTCCATCATCGAGATCGGCTCGCCCGCGCCCGCCCTGCGCGCCTTCCTGCGCGACAAGGGCATAAATCACGACGATCTGGGCGAGCGGGTCATCGTCTATGACGGCGACCCGGCCCTGGGCGAGCGCATCCGCCAGGAGTTCTGCTTCGAGCGCTGCATCTTCCGCGCCGCGACTCTGGAGGATGTTTTCCTGCGCCTGACCGGCAGGGAGCTGCGGGAATGATCAGGAACCTCTCGCCCCGCCTGTTCCGCGTCTGGTGGCGCAACCTCGTGGTCTACAAGCGCATCTGGCAGGTCAACTTCCTCGTGCCGCTGCTGGAGCCCGCCTTCTACATCCTGGCCTTCGGCCTGGGTTTCAGCGGCATGATCGGCGACGTGGAGTACGCGGGCCTGTCGCTGACCTACACCGAGTTCATCGCTCCGGCCCTGGTGGCCACGGCGGTCATGTACAACAGCTTCTTCGAGACGACCTACACGAGCTTCGTGCGCATGTATTACCAGAAGACCTTCGACGCCATGCTGGCCACGCCGCTGTCCCTGGAGGAGGTCATCACGGCCGAGATCGTCTGGAGCGCCTCCAAGGCCGCGGCGGCCGTGGCCATCATGCTCCTGGTGCTCATGCCGCTCGGCTACGTGGCCTTCCCCCTTGGCCTGGCGCTCATCCCCCTGGCCTTCCTGGGCGGTCTGGCCTTCGGCTCCATAGGCATGTTCTTCACAGGCATCACGCCGAGCATCGACATGTTCAACCTGCCGACGTTCCTGTTCATCACGCCCATGTTCCTCTTCTCCGGCACCTTCTTCCCGATCTCGGGCCTGCCCGAGTGGGCCCAGGCCGCGTCCCTGGCCTTCCCGCTCTACCACCTCGTGGAGCTGTGCCGCCTGCTGTCCCTGCGTGCCTCCGAGGCCAACCCCCTGGTCAGCCTGGCCTACATGCTCGTGTTCACGCTCCTGTTCCTGTGGCTAGGTCTGCGGGCCATGCGGCGGAGGTTGATCAAGTAGATCCTGCTAACGGCCAGCGTGAGAGGGGCCAAGGAAGGCGACCAGGCGTTCGACCATGTCTTCACGATTTTTCAATTCGCACTCCCACACGACCAGCGTCCTCCAGCCAAGTTCTTCGAGCCGAGCGATCGTCTGCTTATCGCGCGAGACGCTGGCCGCGCGCTTCTTCCGCCAGTAGTTCGCGTTGCTTTTGGGCTCGCGTTTGCCCCTTGGGCAGTCGTGCCCATGCCAGAAGCAGCCATGGACGAAGATGACGGCCCGGCGGGCTGGGAAGACAATATCCGGGGTTCCAGGAAGGTCGCGACGGTGGAGTCTGAAGCGATAGCCTAATCCGTGCAGAAGAGAGCGGATCGTTTTCTCGGGGGAGGTGTTTTTGCCCTTTACGGCCCGCATGACGCGGCTGCGAGTGGCCGCATCATATACGTCGGGCATCAGCGGGAGGCGCGTTTGAGATTTGTCCAGCCCGATTCGGCGACGACTTCGCCAAGGCGAATGAGCGTGGTCTTCCGCTGGACATCGTTGCCCGACATCCGCGCCTCGATATGGACTTCGGTGATGTCGCGCTCATCGCCGCCGAAGCGTTTCACCAATGCCGAGGCGAGAGCCACCTCTTCGAGCCGCCACACGTGCGGCTTCGGGTTGTCTCGCGGGTCCGGCGCAGTGCGCGGGAACAGATAAACGCAAGGAGGCGGCATGGCCCGGCCGTCGATCTCGACGCATCTGCCCTCGGCGATCTTTGGGCACGGTCTGCCCCGAGTGCCGCAAAGCATGTCCCAGACGATCAGGCCCTCGATCCTGTCCCCTTCGGCGAGGATTTTACCCCCAAGACGCGTGTGGACGCCCGACCAGACGTTATGCCTCGGGTCCGCTCCCGGATTCTGGCAAAGCGACCAGATGAGGAATTCGTCCGCGTTTTTGGGACGCTGAAAAATATTGGTGTTGTTGCCGTCCAGGCATCCTTTGGCTTCGAAGATGCATTGGCGCGAATTGGGCATCGCGACGTGATAGTCATGGCGATCCCCCGCGCCAGTGAACGAGAAGGATGAAATGAGCTTGTCGTTTTTCAGCTGCGTCAAGGCCCAGTCGATGAAATCCTTTTTCTCCTGCATTGAGGCCGCTTGCGTGCCGCGAATGCTCTCGATGGCGCTTCTGAACAGCCCAGAGCGCCAGAATTCGACCTCGTCCATCCCATGGCCGCCGATTCGGTGCGCTTCGGCTTTCAGCGCCTCGATGTAGTCGCGGATGCGCTCCCGCGTTTCCGGCAGGCATGCGCATGGCGTTATTTCGCGCGCCTTCGCCGATCTCTTGCTGGATGCCATCAAGCCACCTCTTCGGCTGCGATCGTGATCAGAGCGGGCTCGATCACATGCCGGGCGAGCCATTCGACGACTGGAACGGCCACGCCGTCGCCAGCCAAGCGGTAAGCGTCGTTGTAGCGCTTGGGCAATGTGTAATCCTCAGGCAATCCCATCAAGCGAGCGGCTTCCCGTGGAGAAAAAAGGCGACTGCGGACACGCTTCCCTTCGACCACGAGAATGATTTGTCGGCTTGATCCTCCGGCCGGAGTCCGAAGGCAACCCGCGACATCGTCAAACCGGACTTCCGCGCGCTGGCATTTGGCGCCATTGGAGTCCTTTCGAGTCCTCTTGTAGACGGCTCCCATCATGCGTTGGCTTGCGCGCTTCGCTTGGGCCACCTTCTCGCGGTTTAGGGGAGACATCATGGTCAGGAGGCGTTTCGTTTCGAAAGGGCTATGCCACTCGACGCCTGCCGGCTCTTGCTCGATTATATCCGCCAAGCGGCTTTCGCGTTTGGCGGGCGTGGGAAGACGCAGCCAAGTCCAACTGGCGCGAGCCTTGTCCGAAAGTTGATTGTAAGCCAAGCCGAAAGAGTCCGGATGCCAGGGCGAGGCCGGATACATGCCCAGCAGGGAGGCCGGAGGCGCGGCTTCGGGTTTCTTAAAACCGACGATGAAGAGGCGCGGGCGGCTTTGCGGCAGGAAATATTGGGCGTCTATCACCAGGGGCGCGTATTGGTAGTCCTCCTCGGCCAAGACTTCGCAAATCGCCGCGAAATCGCGTCCCTTATGGGATGTGACGGCGCCCTGGACGTTTTCAAGAACGATGGTCTTCGGGGGGCGCCCTTCTCGCCCGAGCGCTTGGATGAGTTTCCAGAACAGCCAGAACGTGCCCGAACGCTTGCCTTTCAAGCCGCCGCCGTTTCCGGCGAGCGAAAGGTCCTGACAAGGAAATGAAGCCCAAGCCAAGTCGGCATGTCCGGGGAGATCGGAGGGGAGCACCTCGGCGACGTCTCCGATACGAAGCTCATCCGCGCCGTCAAAGTAGGAGCGATAGCTCGCGGCTTTCATCGAATCTATGTCGTTAGCGAAAGCGCAACGCCAGGAAGCGCCAAGCCCAAGTCGAGCCATGCCTCCGCCAGCAAAAAATTCATAGAAATTCATATGTTGTTCCTCAAATTGACAATCCTGCTTAGCACTTCACCCGAACAATAGCAAACGCTGCCAGAGGCGGCCCGATCCGCCTGATTTTTGGAATAAGGCGTGTAAGCTAAAATCGAATTTTGTTCCGTCTGGAGACGGCGACGAACCCTTTGAGGCGTTATAGCGCAATATGCTGCAATTGAGAGAGAACTTGCCCTCTCTCGGTACGCCCATGGTCAATCCAGATGCCCGTAGGCTTGCAAGGTGATGAAGTCCGGCAGCTCGGGCGCGGTGCAGGCCGCGTCGAGCAGTTCGGCGGCCAGGTCGAAGCGGCGCTGGCTCCAGGCCTTGTCGTCCAGGTCAGATCTGAACCTGGCCAGGGTCTCGCCCAGGGTCTTGCGGAAAAGCTCCCTGGTGATGCGCGTGCCGTCCTCGGCCCGGCCGCCGGGGTGCTTGATCCACTGCCAGATCTGGGCTCGGGAGACCTCGGCCGTGGCCGCGTCCTCCATGAGGTTGTCGATGGGCACGCAGCCCGTGCCGCGCAGCCAGGCCTCCAGGTAGAGCAGGGCCACGCGGGTGTTCCTGGCCAGGCCGGCCAGGGTGATGTTGCCCTCGGGCACGGATTGCAGGTCGGCCGCGCTGGGGTTCACGTCCTCGCGCTTTTTGTCGAGCTGGTTGTCGCCGGTCATGACGCGCTCGAAGGCCTCGCGGGCCGTGGCCACCAGGCCAGGATGGGCGA
Source organism: Pseudomonadota bacterium (assembly GCA_023433925.1). Classification (GTDB taxonomy): domain Bacteria; phylum Desulfobacterota; class Desulfovibrionia; order Desulfovibrionales; family Desulfovibrionaceae; genus Desulfocurvibacter. Next base: position 5,100 of record JAEYTO010000051.1, read on the forward strand.
CCCGGGCGCCGTCGTGGCCGTCCGTCGCCTCGCGCCCCTTGTCGGCGCGCACCTTGGCCAGGGCCTTCTCGTTGGCCTCGGGATCGCCCGTGCTGGGGATCCGTGCGGCCATGCCGCCCATGGCGTAGGCCCCTCGACGGTGGCTGGCGCGGATGACGAGCCGCGAGTAGTCGCGCAAGAACGGCGTGAGCATGGTGATCTGGTCGCGGTCGGGCAGCACGTGCTCGGGCCTGTTCCTGAAGGTCTTGATGTAGCTGAAGATGTAGTTCCAGCGATCGCAGCCGAGGCCTGCGGCGTGTTCGCGCAGCTCCCAGAGGATCTCGTCCAATTGGAACACGGCCGGCAGGGTCTCGATGAGCACCGTGGCCTTGATGGAGCCGCGCGGGATGCCGAGACGCTCCTGGGCCAGGAGGAAGACCTCGTTCCACAGCCTGGCTTCCATGTACGACTGAAGCTTGGGCAGATGGAAGTAGGGACCCGCGCCCGAGCCGAGCAGGTCCCGCGCGTTGTGGAAGAAGTGCAGCCCGAAGTCGAAGAGCGCGCCGGACATGGGCTCGCCATCCACGAGCGCGTGCTTCTCGGGCAGGTGCCAGCCTCGCGGCCGCACGAGAAGCGTGGCGGTCCGCTCGTTCAGACGGTAGTGCCCGCCGTCGGGCGACTTGAGTTCGATGGTCCGGTTCACGGCGTCGCGCAGGTTGATCTGGCCCTGGATCATGTTGTCCCATGTGGGCGACGAGGAGTCCTCGAAGTCGGCCATGTACGTGTCCGCGCCCGAGTTGAGCCCGTTGATGACCATCTTGCGGTCCACGGGGCCGGTGAGCTCGACCGTGCGGCGTTGCAAGGCCGTGGGGATGGGGGCCACGGCCCACTCGTCGTCGTCGCGGATGGACGCGGTCTCGGCCGGGAAGTCGAGTCTGGCGCCGGCGTCCAGCTCGGCCTGGCGCTTAAGGCGCTCGGCGAGCAGGGCCACGCGCGCGGGATCGAAGGTGCGGTGCAGCTCGGCCAGGAAGCCGGCCGCGGCAGGCGTCAGGATGGTGCGCTGCGCGTTGCTCAGCGGGGCCTCGACCACGAAGCCGGAGATGATCGTCTCGGCCATGGCGCGTCCTCCTCTAGGGTCTCTTATGAACCAGCTCGCGGGCTTCGGGAATGCTTTTCTGCTCGCGCATCCCAAGCCCGCGCCGGGCGTCCCGGCAGGCGCCCGCGAGCCGGTTCACGGCAAACCCTAGCCCCTGGACACGGGCAGCGGACCCCAGGACTGGCAGGTGGGCATGACCTCCAGCCGGTTGATGTTCACGTGCGCGGGCAGCGAGCAGGCCCACCAGATGCACTCGGCAATGTCCTCGGGCGTCAGCGGCTGGCAGTTCTCGTAGACCTTGCCCGCCTTGGCCTCGTCGCCCTTGAAGCGCACCAGCGAGAACTCGCTCTCGGCCATGCCCGGCTCGATGTTCGTCACGCGCACGCCCGTGCCGTGCAGGTCCGCGCGCAGGTTGCGGGAGAACTGCTTGACGAAGGCCTTGGTGGCCCCGTAGACGTTCCCGCCAGGATAGGGGTAGTCGCCGGCGATGGAACCCAGGTTGAGCACGTGCCCGCGGCGGCGCGAGACCATGCCGGGCAGGACCAGGCGGGTCATGTGCAGCAGGCCCTTGATGTTCGTGTCCACCATGGCTTCCCAGTCCTCGGGGCTGCACTTCCAGGCGGGCTCCAGGCCCAGGGCCAGGCCGGCGTTGTTCACGAGCACGTCGATGTCCCGGAAGCCCTCGGGCAGGCCGTTGATCTCGCGCTCGCAGTCCGCGCTGTCGCGCACGTCGAACGCGGCCAGGTGAACGGGCACGCCGGACAGTTCGCCGCGCAGGGCCTCCAGGCGCTCGCGCCGCCGCCCCGTGAGCACCAGCCGCCAGCCGGCGGCGGCGAACCGGCGCGCGCAGGCCGCGCCGAAACCGGCCGTGGCGCCGGTGATGCAGATGGTCTGAGTCATGCTTCCTCCAGTGTTCGGTTTGCCGCCGTCATCGGCTGAAGGAATCTAGCACGGACCTGCCTGAAGCGGAATAATGCACGGGGCTTGCGCAATCGGGCCGAACAGGCCAAGAAAGGACCGCGGGCCTTGCCGGCGGCCCGAACGCCGGCCGAGTTCTTGCAGCCGCATGGGCGGCGCCTTTGCCGGCCTGGCCCGGACAAGGCGAATGATATCGAACCGACAGGATTCCAAGAGGTTGAGCCCTATGCTTCGATTCGTCACGCTGGTGACGCTGGCGACGGCCCTGGCCGCCGCACCGGCCTCGGCCAGGGCCAAGCCCTCCTTCGAGGCCATGGACACGGATCACGACGGCTGGATCTCCTACGAGGAGGTCATCGCCGTGTACCCGACCACGGAGGAGGACGCCTTCGATGTTTATGACAAGGACCGCGACGGCGTGCTCGACATGAAGGAGTGGAAGCGCTTCGCTCCCCGCTAGCCGGAATGGCCATCCCGCCGGGAGCTTGCCCGGCGGGCTGTCGCCGCTCCGCTTCCAGGGCCGCGCGGCCCTGTTGTAGCCTCCGTGCCCGCGGCATGGCCCATGACGTGAAAAGGCCCGCCTGACGACGGGCCTTTCGCGGTGAGGAGGCGAGGCGGAGGGGAATATCAATCGACCTTGTAGAAGGCCTTCTTGCCGGCGCCGCAGACCGGGCACTTCTCGGGCGCCTCGTTCTCCACGGTGTGGCCGCACACGCCGCAGATCAGATAATCGACCTGCTCGTTGCTCCCCAGGGTATCCAGGGCCTTCTGATAGAGGGCCGCATGGGTCTTCTCGACCTCGTTGGCGAACTCGAAGGAGCGCTGGGCCGCCTTGTTGCCCTCGGCCTTGGCCACTTCGATCATCTCCGGGTACATGCTCTTGAACTCGTGCGTCTCGCCGGCCACGGCCTCCTTGAGGTTCTCGGCCGTGGTGCGGATGCCGCCGAGCACGCGCAGGTGCGCGTGGGCGTGCACGGTCTCGGCCTCGGCCGCGGCGCGGAAGAGCTTGGCCACCTGCGCGTGGCCCTCCTTGTCGGCCTGCTTGGCGAAGGCGAGGTACTTGCGGTTGGCCTGGGACTCGCCGGCAAAGGCTTCCTTGAGGTTCGCTTCGGTCTTGGACATAAGGTTCTCCTTCTTGCGGCGCAGGGCCCGCGCTGTCCCGCGCGGCCTTGGCCTGGTTTTCAATAGGAATGAAACCGAATTAGTAATTATTCTTTACCACGCCCCGCGAAAAGCGCAAGCAGTTTATCATTCCTGCCGCGCCTCGCCTTTGTTTCGTTCGTCGTGCGCCTCCCGCCTGGCGCAAGCCCGGCACAGTCCTTCGACCACCAGGTGGGCCACGCGCGGCTCGCCCCAGGCCTTGGCCGCCTCGGGCAGCCCGCAGGCCTCGAACTCGGGCCAGGAGAAATCCGTGACTCCGCCGCAGGCCGTGCAAACCAGGTGCTGGTGCGGCCGCACGGACTGGTCGAAGCGCGCCTCCCCGCAGGCGCAGCGCACGCGGCAGACCAGGCCGCAGCGCTCGAAGGCGGCCAGGGTCCGGTAGACCGTATCCAGGGACAGGCTGGGCATGCGCTCGCGGATGCGGCCGTGCAGGGCCTCGGCCGTGGGGTGGTCGCGGGCCGCCAGGACCTCGCGCAGGATCTCAAGGCGCTGCGGCGTCCGCTTGAGGCCTTCCTGGCGGCAGGCCCGGGCCAGCAACTCGCGCTCGTCGTGCATGTGCATCGTCGGCTCCTCTCCGGCCTTGCGGCATGACCTGGAGCGGCGCGTGCCTTCTCCGGGGAATCCAGACGCATCGCCGGAATCATTACTAGCTAGTAAAAAATAGCAGAAACAGGCGCAATGGCAAGAGCCCGGCTGCGAACTCCTGAACCTTGCGCCATGTGTGCCGGGGCGCTGCCCATTGCGAGAAAGAGGCGGAGGTTTGCATCAACACGCAGGCGACACTCGGCCCTCGACTACATGTCGTCCCTGGGTACGAGCAATGCGTGGCGGCTGCTTGATATCCCAAGCTGTTCATCTTCCACGGAAACGGGCAACTCCAATCACTGCTTGATCGATTTGAGCGGTATCGCCTCCGCAAGCCGCACGCGGACAAGGGTGTTTGCCTTGTTCTCCAACTGGTAGAAACGGATGAGTTTGTCTGGCGGAAGAATAGCACTGAAGGCATCCAGGTTTTTTTGCTTTATCTCCAGACCTTTTTTTTCCATGTCCAGTGATTGGCGGATAAGTGAAATGGCATCCTGCCTGCTTGTCGACTCCTGCTGCTCAAGAATCGTGAGCTGCTCTATCAAGCCAAGGAGCCATGTGTTCGTGTCGTATAGCTCAGCCCTATATTTATTGTAAATTGGCCAAAAAGATTTGCTCTCCTCCTGATTTAGATTCAACTCCGCCTGTATAACGTCCTTGTATTCGGTTTGATAAAGCGTCCTGAGCATCTCCATGGCGTCATTGATATTGATCTCTTCGACGTCGGAAGGTTTCTTGTCTACGCCAACCGCCCACGCGCCGGGATTCGGAAAGCAAATGGACAAGAACAGCACAACGGGAAACACTAGGATCCTGTTCATGGCTTTCTCCTTCACGTCTGTTTATCCTTGCCGGTATCACCCTGCGGCAGTTTCCGCTCCAGAGTGGTTTCCGCAGCCGCGGCCATGATCCCCATGTCCAGCTCCTTCCTGGAACTGCCCAGGTACGATTCCGGTATGTGAATGGTGACCTTGCGCGGGGCGAATTCGATGCCGCTTTCCGCGAACTTGTTCTGGATGTGCTTGAAGACTTCCCGGCGCAGAATGAATTGGTCATGCGGTCTGCTCTTGAACTTGACGCGCACGATCATCGCCGAGTCGTCTATCTCGCGCACGCCCTGCGACTTGAGCGGGGCAAGGAACTTGGGGCCCAGCTCCTTGTCCTCGGACAGATTCTGACCGAGTTTCTTTATGATCTTGCGGACCTTCTCCAGATCCGTGTCAAACGGCACCCGCAGGTCGAGCTTCATGATGGCCCAGTCGCGGCTGTAGTTCGTGATGGCCCCGAGCGAACCGTAAGGAATGGTCAGCAGCTTGCCCCGAGGGTGCCGCAGCTTGAGCGAGCGCACGGAGATGTGCACCACGGTGCCCTTGTGGGTGTCGGCCTCGATGTAGTCTCCCAGACGGAATGCGTCGTCGAGCAGGAAGAAGACCCCTGAAAGGATGTCCTTGACCAGGGCCTGGGCCCCGAAACCTATGGCCAGACCGGCTATGCCTGCTCCCGCCAGCAGGGGACCGATGTCGATGCCCAGGGACGAGAGCAGGATAAGCCCCGTGCTGGCGAAAATTACGACAAGGATGAATTTTCTGGCCAAGGTCAGGAGCGTCGCCTTGCGGGAACCGCCGATCCCCATCTCCTCCACGTCCTCGCGCTCCTCGGATTCCTCGCCCTGCTCGTTTGAATCTTCATGCAGCCGCTGGTCGATGGCCGACCTGGTCCACTCCCAGACGAACCAGCCAAGCACGACCGTCACCACGATGCTGAAGACCATCCTGGTCACCGCGCCCGCGAATGAGAAGCGCACGCCCCAGATCCACAGCAGCAGGAACGCCCAGGCCGCGGCCAGCAGAACCCGGAAGCCGCGCATGAAATGGCCTGCATGCACGCTCAACACGGCCGAATCCTGATCCTGACCGATCGCGCCATTGGCCAGCGCCGCCTGCACGGTGCCGCGCATGGCCGTGTCGGCCGCGATGAAAACGGGGATGCTGGCCAGGCTCCAGAGCAGCGCCCAGCGGAACTCGTGTCTCCCCAACAGCGCGCTCACGACGTAAGCCAGAAGCAAGATGCCCAGGAATGCCGTGGCCGGCGGCCGCCAGTCGCGACTCCTGCCGCGTTTGGCGCCCGTCGGAGCCACGGGAGCCGCCTGCGCTCCGACGGGCAGGGTCGGCCCAGGAGATGTCCAGACCAGTGCCAGGAGGATGCACAGCGAGAGCGATATCTCTAGAATGGTAAGCAGCAGATTGACCCGATCATCCAAGCCGTTGCTGCTCAGCAGTCGTATGGAACTGTAGGAGAAGACCGTCACGATGAAAAAGGCGGCGGCCCACGAGAACAGGTGCCGGGCGAAGGAGTTGGAGGAGGGTAGCAGCCTGAGGTGCGGCGCGGCGGGCATGACCAGAAGCCATAGGGCGAGGAGGATGAAACGCAGCCAGAGCACCGGAAGCGCATAGAACAGGGCGAGCTTCCGCGAGAGCCCTCCATCGGGAAGGAGCAGGATGATCACGGCCAAGGCCACGAGCAGGAAAACGGCGATCCGGCTCAGGTGCAAGATGCCGAGACCGACGATGCGTGGCAATGCCAGGACTGGGACGCCGGCATGCGCCGTCAATCGGCGCGTCGCGGTCCTGAGCCGGCGGGCAAGGGCCAGCTCGGCCGCGAAGCCCGCAAGGAAAGGCATGCACGCCGCCCCTACGGCCGCAAGCAGCCGGCCGATCCCTCCGCCTCCCATCAGTCGGTCAAGGGCAAAGGCTATTTCCCGACCGACCTGTGGGAAACCTGACAGGGCAAAGGCAAATCGTTGCGATAACGTGCGCGCGATCTGTTCGGCTTCCGCAATGCCCAAACTCAGCATGCGTTCCTGGCGGCTTTGGATTGACTCGTCTGGAGCGGTGGCAAGCCGCCGTGATTCCTCTGCAACTGGCTGCTCACTGGCTGCCGAGACTTCGCTCCGGCCTGGTTTTTCATGGGGGAATCCAAGGGGGAATGGTGTCGCCGCACCCGGACACGTCACAAGAGATATACTCAGCGACAACAAAGCGATGGCCAGGGTTTGCCTGCCCGAGCGTCCCATGTCGAGGATCCTTCAGGCGTCCAGGGACATTTCCATGGCCCTGGGCTGATGCGACCACTCCCACCTTGAAGCCGGGCTGCTTTTCCACTCTGGAGCACCCGGAGCCCAGTGCTCACAAACAGCCCAAGGCATCCTACTGCTTAGCCTTGCCCTCGTTGTATCCCTCCTCGTAGGCTCTCTTCTGGGCCTCCTTGTGCTTGCCGTACAGATAGCCGCCCGCGGTTCCCGCCGCGCCGCCAATGGCCGCGCCCATGGCGGCATTGCCGGCCAAAGCGCCTACCAATGCGCCGCCCGCCGCGCCAGTAGCGCCTCCGGTAACCGTGCGCTGCTGAGTTTCCGACATGCCCGCGCATCCGCCGATCGTTAAGGCTATCACAAGAACCAGTGCCAGCAGCCTCATCCATGGCAATTCGATCGGAAGAAAGGTTTTGGTTACTTGCATGGCCACGTCTCCATAAGGAATCTGAATTCCGTATCAACGGGAAGCTCATCCTTATATTGAGGATGAGCCTTTGCCCACTCGATGAACATGGAGATTGCCTTCTCCCTGGATGGCGGCGGTTCTGGAAGGCAGACAAGCTGCCTTTCACCAGGGCCGGTGGTTGACGCCTTATAGTAGTGATACGCACCAACAAGGTAGCCGTGACAAAAATGTATCGCCTCCTCCTTGAGGGGGTCATTCTCTGATACGGTGCAAAGATTCATCAGATCACCTGTCGTTTGGACCAGGAAATCCCGCTCGTTTACAGCGAACACGGGTTGGGACACGATTGATAACGCCGTTAAAAGGAAAGCTACTATTTTCCAGCGCATACTGATCCAACCTCCTTGCTGACGATAAAACCAGCATCCATGACTAAACGCCTTGAGGTGGGCAGATGTCAACGCTCTTGCCATGGAGACCCATATTTCAACAGTCTGCCAAGGACTCATGCCCCACTTGCGCGGATACCACCCAAGGCTCGCCGGCCCGAAGCCAAGCGAGGGTCGCTTTTCAAGCATATCATCCGAGGCTGTTTGGGAAATCTTTCTCCACCGGAGTAGCAACATGCCTCGCTTTCGAGCCTATTGCCTGCCTCATTGGCATTGCGGCACGGCATGCGTATGGTATTGAACGTGAGAGATCTCTCCATTCTTGTCACCAGGAGGCTGTTTGACCTGCTGGTTCAGAAGGGGGTCGATGCATGAGTCACCTGCCGGTAGCGCGCAAGAATAGCAGATCAGCTCGTTTGCCGCGCCGATTTTTACTCGGCTTTAGTTTTACAACTTTTCCATATTGCATCGATGCAGTGCTGTTTAATGCTGGGAGCGAGCTCCTCCCCAGCAAGAAGAGGCGTTTCATTTTAATTGCTAGCGTGGTTGCATCCTTGGCGTTTGGCTCACTGCTTTTTGGATGCGGAGCGGAGGAACCCCAAACACAAAAGCTTGCGGAGCCAGTCCAGGTGCTCGTGGCCGAGGTCCGTCAGGAGGACGTGCCCATATCCAAGGAGTGGGTCGGCGTGACCGAGGGCTTGGTGAATGCCCAGATCAGGGCTCAGGTGAGCGGGTATTTGGTGGAGCAGGCCTACCGCGAGGGTCAGCAGGTGGAGCAGGGGCAAGTCTTGTTTCGCATCGACCAGCGCGAGCTGAGCGCCGCCATGGCCGAAGCCAGGCAGAAGCTGGACGACGCCCTTGCCCAGCACGAAACATCCAAGGCCACCCTGGAGCGCATGGAGAGGCTGTACAAGGTCAACGCCGTGAGCAAGCAGATTCTCGACGAGGCCAGGGGAAACGAGAAGTCCAGACGCGCCGAGGTCGGCGCGGCCCAGGCGGCCCTTGAGCAGGCTTCGATCGAACTGAGGTTCACGGAGATCGCCTCGCCCATCAAGGGCATCGCGGGAATGGCCCAGGCCCAGCTCGGCGATCTCGTGGGTCCGATGGGCGAGCCGTTGACCACGGTCTCGACCCTGGATCCCATCAAGGTCTATGTCTCCCTGAGCGAGCGGGAGTACCTCCAGGCGGCAAGTCGCCGCCAGGAAAAAAGCGCGGCCTCGATCCCCTTGACGCTTACCCTGGCCGACGGCAGCACTTATCTCTACAAGGGCCGTTTATCGTTTGCCGACAGGAGCGTGGATCCCAACACCGGGACCATCAAGATCGCCACTTTGTTCCCCAATCCCGATCTTCTGCTTCGTCCAGGCCAATTCGCCAAGGTCAGGGCCATGGTGCGCGTGGAGCGGAATGCTCTGCTCATACCCCAGCGGGCAGTGAATGAAGTCCAGGGAATCTACCAGGTCGGGATCGTGAGTCCCCAGGACAAGGTCAAGATTCGCGTGGTCAAGTTGGGCGAGAAGGTCGGCCAGGACTGGCTCGTGGAGGAGGGGATAAAACCCGGCGAGCGGGTGATCGTCGAAGGATTCCAGAAGGTCAAGGACGGCCAGCAGGTCAAGGTGGCCTCGTTTCAACCCCAGCCTTCGGGGGAGACGGGCGCTGGTCCGGGCGGCGGAGCCCAGGTTTCCAGGAAGGCCGGAGGGCAGCCGCGGCCATGAGCAAGCTCTTCATCGACCGGCCCATCCTGGCCATGGTCATCTCCATCGTGCTCGTCATCGTGGGGCTGGTGGCCATGCTCGGCCTGCCCACGGCCCAATATCCGGACATCGTCCCGCCCGAGATCGTCGTCTCGGGCACCTACGTCGGCGCCGACGCGGAGACGGTCGAGCAATCCGTGGCCACGCCCATCGAGCAGCAGATGAGCGGCGTGGACAACATGAACTACATGTACTCGATAAACTCGAGCGACGGCCGCATGAGCCTGCGGGTCAACTTCGCCGTGGGCACCGACCCGAGCACGGACCAGGTGCTGTCGCAGATGCGCATGTCCCAGGCCGAGTCGCAGCTTCCGGCCGAGGTGCGCAACTACGGCGTGACCGTGAACAAGTCCACGGCCGCTCCGCTCATGGTCATCGCCCTGACCTCGCCCAAGGGATCGTATGACGAGACGTTCCTGGCCAACTATGCCTATATCAACCTCAACGACCAGCTCCTGCGCGTGCCGGGCATCTCCCAGGTCACCGTCTTCGGCGCGGGCCAGTACTCCATGCGCCTGTGGGTCGAGCCCGACACGCTGGCCAGGCTGAACATCACCATCCCCGAGATCGTCAACGCCATCCAGTCGCAGAACACGGTCAACCCGGCCGGCCAGGTCGGCGCCGAGCCCGTGCCGGCCGGGCAGGAATTCACGTACACCGTGCGCGCGGCCGGCCGGCTCACCACCCCCGAGGAGTTCGAGAAGATCGTTGTTCGCGCCAATCCGGACGGCTCCCTGGTCCGCATAGGCGACGTGGCCAGGGCCGAGTTGGGCGCGCAGGTCTACAACCTCAAGGGCCGGCTCGACGGCAAGCCTGCGGCCGCCATGGCGCTCTACCAGCTGCCGGGCTCCAACGCCATCCAGGCCGCCGAGGGCGTGCGCGCGCTCATGGAGGACATGAAGCAGCGCTTTCCGGAAGGCCTGGACTACCTGATCGCGCTCGACACGACGCTGCCCATCACCGAGGGCATACGCGAGATCGTGCACACCCTGTTCGAGGCCGTGGCGCTCGTGCTCCTCGTGGTGTTCATCTTTCTCCAGAGCTTCCGGGCGACGCTCATTCCCATGATCGCCGTGCCGGTGTCGCTCATCGGCACCTTCGCGGTCTTTCCGCTGCTGGGCTTCTCCCTCAACACCCTGTCCCTGCTCGGGCTCGTGCTGGCCATCGGCATCGTGGTCGACGACGCCATCGTCGTGGTCGAGGCCGTGGAGCACCACATGGAGCACGGCATGTCGCCCAGGGACGCCACCCTGCGGGCCATGAGCGAGGTCACCGGACCCGTCGTGGTCACCGCGCTCATCATGGTCGCGGTCTTCGTGCCCACGATCTTCATTCCGGGCATCACGGGCAGGCTCTACCAGCAGTTCGCCGTGACCATCGCCGTGTCCGTGGTCATCTCCGCGATAAACGCCCTGACCCTGAGCCCGGCGCTCTCGGCGCTCCTCCTCAGGCCGCGCAAGGAGTCGCGCGGGCCGCTGGCCTGGTTCTTCCGCAAGTTCAACGCCGCCTTCGGCACGGCCACGAACGGCTACGAGCGCGTCAGCGCCGCGCTCATCCGCAGGTTCGCCTTGGGGCTGCTCCTGCTGGGAATCCTGACCGCCGGGGTCTGGGGCATCGGGAGCCGCATCCCGGCCGGATTCCTGCCCGAGGAGGACCAGGGCTACCTCTACGTCAACGTGTCCCTGCCGGCGGCCGCGTCCCTGCAACGAACAGACGCCCTATGTCGCAAGGTGGAAGACATCCTGGGCCGGATTCCGGGCATCGCGCACTACACCTCCATCATCGGCTACAGCATGCTGAGCCAGGTCTACAACACCTACTCCGCCTTCTATTTCGTGACCTTGAAGGAATGGGGGGAGCGTACCGCGCCCGAGGAGCAGTACGGCGCTATCCTGGCCCAGGTGAACGGGAAACTCGCCGGCCTGCCGGAGGCCAACATCATCGGCTTCTCGCCTCCCGCCATTCCCGGCATCGGCACTTCCGGCGGCGTCACCTTCATGCTCCAGGACCGCTCGGGCCGGGACATGGCCTTCCTGGCCGCCAACACGGAAAAGTTCGTACAGGCCGTGCGGCAGAGGCCGGAGGTCGCCACGGTGAACGCCGCGTTCCAGCCGGCCGTGCCGCAGCTCTTCGTGGACGTGGACCGCGACAAGGCGCTTATGCAGGGCCTCGACCTGGCGGAGGTGTACAAGACCGTGCAGGCCTTCATGGGCGGGGCCATGGTCAACTACTTCAACCGTTTTGGCCGCCAATGGCAGGTCTATGTGCAGGCCGAGGGCGATTACCGGGCCAACGCGGAGAACCTCGGCCAGTTCTACGTGCGCAACGCCAGGGGCGACGCGGTGCCCCTGTCCGCCATCACCACGATGAACCCGACCCATGGGCCGGAGTTCACCACCCGCTACAATCTCTACCGCTGCGCCCAGATCAACGCCTCGGCCAAGCCGGGCTTCAGCTCCCAGCAGGTCATGGCCGCCATGGAGGAGACTTTCCGCCAAGCCATGCCCGCGGAGATGGGCTTCGACTACATGGGCATGTCCTTCCAGGAGAAGCAGGCCCAGGAAGGGGTGCCCGCCTGGGCGGTCTTCATGCTCTCGTTCCTGTTCGTCTTCCTGCTCCTCGCCGCGCAGTACGAAAGCTGGAGCCTGCCCTTCAGCGTGCTCCTCGGCACGCCCATCGCGGTGTTCGGGGCCTTCGCGGCCCTGTGGCTGCGCGGCCTGGAGAACAACATCTACGCGCAGATCGGCCTGGTCATGCTCATCGCCCTGGCGGCCAAGAACGCCATCCTCATCGTCGAGTTCGCCAAGCTGGAGCACGAGAAGGGCAAGCCGCTCGCGGACGCCGCCCTCGCCGGCGCGCGGCTTAGGCTGCGGCCGATCCTCATGACATCGCTGGCCTTCATCCTCGGCTGCATCCCATTGTGGACTGCGGCGGGCGCCGGAGCGATCTCGCGGCGCATCATCGGCACGGACGTCATCGGCGGCATGCTCGCGGCGTCGTTCATCGCGATCTTCATCATCCCCATGACCTTCTACATCGTGGGCAGGCTCGGCCAGAGGAGAGGCAAGAAATCCACCGTCGTGGAGCAGCCGGCCGCTTGCGTCGGATCGGGCCGCCCGGGCGGGCGGCAAACCGAAGCTGGACAGGACAACAAGTGAACGGAAGCATTGAGCATATGGACCAATTCTATTGGCAATGCTCTGGTCTAGAACATGAGAGCTGCCTTCATATCCTTCACAAATCAGCAAGCAACCGCTCTGGGCACCCTGGAGCATCATTAGCTATTTGCGGCATATTAATAATATGCCACCGGCAACCACGAGCCGTCTACTTGGTCTCTTGGTTTCTTCCTCGAGCCTCATATATAGAGAGGTGCAATCATGGCCCATGATCTTCGATACGATCCCGCCGTGATGACCGAGAACACACCCGAGGCGATCAGCCGGGATTTCTGCCGCCAACTCTACTATTCCCAGGGCAAGATCAGACGCACCGCGACCATGCATGACATTGTCATGTCCGCGTCGCTTGCCGTGCGCGACCGGATGTTTCATCGCTACATAGACACCATGCAACAACTCATAGCCCAAGATTTCCGCATCGTGGCCTATCTTTCCGCCGAGTTCCTGATCGGACCGCAGATGGGCAACAATCTCCTGTGCCTGGAGCTGACCGAGGCCGCGCGGCAAGGGCTCGCGAAAAACGGCGTGGACCTGGATGAGATCCTGGCCCACGAAATCGAGCCAGGGCTGGGCAACGGCGGCCTTGGCCGTCTGGCGGCCTGCTACCTGGATTCGCTGGCAAGTCTCGACATCCCGGCCATGGGCTACGGCATCCACTACGAATTCGGCCTCTTTTCTCAGGCCATCGTCGACGGCTGGCAGGTGGAGAAGGCCGACAGATGGCTGCGCATGGGCTCGCCCTGGGAGCTGGTCCGGCCCGACAGGGCCTATCAGGTGGGCGTTGGCGGCAGAACGACGGCTTACACCGACGGGCACGGGCGCTACTGCGTGCGCTGGGAGCCCGAGCAGGTCATCCGCGGCATCGCCTGCGACATGCCGGTCCCGGGCTACGGATCGCAATTGACCATCCCGCTGCGCCTATGGCGGGCCGAGGCGGTCGAGGAGTTCGATCTCTCCACGTACAACGTGGGCAACTACCTGGGCGCGGTGCTGGGCAAGATCAAATCCGAGAACGTGACCAAGGTGCTCTATCCGGTCGATGAGATCGAGTCCGGCAAGCGGCTGCGGCTCATGCAGGAATACTTCTTCGCCTCCTGCTCGCTGCAGGACATGCTGTACATCCATACGTTCAAGGGCAAGCCGCCCGAGGCCTTCAACGAAACCTTCGCGGTCCAGCTCAACGACACGCATCCGGCCGTCGCCGTGGCCGAGCTCATGCGGCTCCTGGTGGACGTGCACGGGCTTGCCTGGGAAACGGCCTGGCAAACGACGCGGCAGACTTTCGCCTACACGAACCACACCCTTCTGTCCGAGGCGCTGGAGCGCTGGCCCGTGGGCATGCTCGGCACCATCCTGCCGCGCCATCTGGAGATCATATACGAGATCAACCGCCGCTTCCTCGACATCGTGCGCGCCATGCGTCCCGGAGACGAGGCCCTTGTATCCAGGCTGTCGCTCATCGACGAGAGCGGCGAGCGCTACGTGCGCATGGCTCACCTCGCCTGCGTGGGCAGCCATGCGGTCAACGGCGTGGCCGCGCTGCACACGGAACTGCTCAAGTCGACGGTGCTCGCGGACTTCAACGCGCTCTGGCCGGACCGGATACGCAACGTGACCAACGGCGTGACGCCCAGGCGCTGGCTGGCGCTGAGCAACCCGCGGCTCGCCGCGCTGCTCGACGAGAGCCTCGGCACGGAGTGGATCAGGAAGTGGGAGGCCACCAGCGGCCGCCTTGCGGCATACGCGGGCGACGCCGGTTTCAGGGCCCGCTGGCGGGAGATCAAGAGCGCCAACAAATCCGCCCTGGCCCAAATGGTGAAGGAGCGCACCGGGCTGGACGTGGACCCGAGCTCGCTCTTCGATGTGCAGGTCAAGCGCATCCACGAGTACAAGCGGCAGCACCTGAACGTGCTGCACATCGTCAGCCGCTACTTGAGGCTGAAGAACGAACCGCATGCGGACCTGCCGCCCAGGACGTTCATCTTCGCCGGCAAAGCCGCGCCGAGCTACTTCATGGCCAAGCTGATCATCCGGCTCATCAATGGCGTCTCCCGGGCTCTGGAGAGGGACCAGGCGACGCGGGATCGGCTGAAAGTGGTATTCCTGCCCGATTTCAACGTGGGCCTCGGCCAGACGATATATCCAGCGGCGGACCTCTCGGAGCAAATCTCCCTGGCAGGCAAGGAGGCCTCGGGCACGGGCAACATGAAGTTCATGATGAACGGTGCGCTGACGATCGGAACCCTGGATGGCGCCAACGTCGAGATTCTTGAAGCGGTCGGCGGGGATGATTTCTTCCTGTTCGGCCTCTCCGCGCGGGAAGTGGCCGAGACCAAGGCGGGTGGCTACTCGCCGAGGAGCTATCTCGACAGCGATCCGGCCCTGCGCGAGGCCCTTGAACTCATCTCCTCGGGCTTCTTCGGCGACGGTTCGCTGTTCCGGCCGCTGGTGGATAACCTGTTGTATTCGGACGAGTACATGCTCCTGGCTGATTTCGAAAGCTATCGCGCCTGCCAGGAGCGCGTCGATGCGGCCTGGCGGGACCGGGATACCTGGAGCGCGCGCTCCATCCGCAACGTGGCTGGTTCCGGCCGCTTCTCCTCGGACAGGGCGATTCGCGAATATTGCCGGGACATCTGGAACGTGGAGCCGTTGTCCCGCCTGGATGGCGGCATGCCTCGGGACTGCGCGGCGGATGGCGCCCAAGGCGACGCCGACAGCCTTGGAGGTATTTGATGGCGGTGCGTGACCTGATGGAATCACTCTCTTCGCTCTTCCGTTCCGGAAGCCCGAAGGGTCGTTCGGATCATCAAGCCTTTCTGGCGGAGATGACCGAGAATGTCGTGCTCACGGCCACTCCGAAGATCAAAGCGGTTCACGGCTACAAAAAGAAGCTGATGCCGGCCATTGAGCGCTCGACCAGCTATTTCGAGGAATCCGTCAGACATTTCCGTGGCCCGGTTCTCCTTGGAAAAGCAACCTGGGTATCCGATCCGCTTGTGAACGCCTGCTTCACTTCGGTCGAGCAGCTCGAGAGTTTTCTGCGCAGGGATTCCATCCTTCGCGCGGCGGCCGGCAGGCCTGATTGCCGGGAAGTCTACTTCCTTCTGACCATGAGCAGGCGGGAGGAGCTGGTGTCCGGGAGCGCCCTTGTGGGTGAGATGATCCGCCGGGACGTGCCGCAGGAGGTCGTCACCTTCAGCGACCATCGCTGTCTGGCGCCGGGGATCACGCTCCGGGAGACCAACGATCAAATGATCCGTCTCGCGCTCGAATTCCTGGCCTCGCTCGCGTCCGCGCGCATTCTGGAGACGAAAAGGCAGCTCGAGGATCTGGAGCGCGAGCGCACTTCGCTTGGTTATGAGATGAAGATACTGCGGCTCAAGGTAAAGGGGCTTGGCGGCGCCCTGGCGGATCATGGCGAGGTCGAAAGGGATCTGGACGCGGGCGGGAAGACAATCAAGCACCTCGATGTGGAAATCGCCAGGCTGAAATCGGAATTCAGCGATCTCAAGGACTACCTGACGCTTGTCGAGGCTATCTTTTCCAGTCCGGAGGGAATGCTTCGCTTCGAAGACGCGACCCTGGAAGTCAACCGGGCCGGCATCAAGAATTACACCGGCGAGGATGATCCGAGCAGACCGATCCGCTTTACCCAGCTCAGCAGCGGCGAGCGCACCCGCGCGGCCTTCCTGGCGGTCAGCCCCGTTGATGAGATACTGGAAAAATGATTGTTGATCAGCCTGCCCGACCTTGGAGCATTTTCAAAAGCAAGATGCTCTATCGGCGCCGGTGCACGTCGATGCCGTACTTCTTGACCTTGTAGTGGATGGCCCGGCGGGAGATGCCCAGGATGTCGGCGGCGTCCTTCTGGACCCAGTTGGCCTGCTCCAGGGCGCGGACGATGGCCCGCTTCTCGCTTTCCTCCAGGGACACGGCCGCGCCGTCGTCCTGGGCCGCGACCGACGCGATGGGCTCGTCCACGGGCTCCAGGTGCAGGTCCTCGGGCCGCATGACGCCGTCGCAGGACAGGACCACGCCGGCCTCGATGACGTGCTTGAGCTCGCGCACGTTGCCGGGCCAGGAGTAGTCCAGGAGGATGCGCATGGACTCGTCGGAGATGACCACGGTCTCCATGCCGTTGGCCTTGGAGAAGGCCTCCACGAAGCGTTGGGCCAGGGCCGCGATGTCCTCCTTGCGCTCGCGCAGGGGCGGGACGGTCATGGTGATGACCTTGAGGCGGAAATAGAGGTCCTCGCGGAAGGCGCCCTCCTTGACCATGGCCTGGAGGTCCGCGTTGGTGGCGGCGAGCACGCGGCAATCCACGGAGATCTCCTTGGTGTCGCCGATGCGGCGGATGGTGCGCTCCTGGAGGAAGCGCAACAGGCGCGTCTGCATCTCGGGCGAGATGTTGCCGATCTCGTCCAGCAGGAGCGTGCCGCCGTTGGCCTCCTCGATGAGGCCGCGCTTGTCGCGCACGGCGTGGGTGAAGGAGCCCTTGACGTGGCCGAAGAGCTCGCTCTCCAGCAGGCCGGCGGGCGTGGAGCCGCAGTCCACGACGACGAAGGAGCCGTTGGCGCGGTGGCTGCGCTCGTGGATGATGCGCGAGATCTTCTCCTTGCCGGTGCCGGACTCGCCGGTGATGAGCACGGTGACGTCCGTGGGCGCGACCTTCTCGATGAGCTCGAAGAGCCGCTTCATGGACTGGCTCTTGCCGCCCCAGACCCTGCGGTCCTGCGGCGGGGTCGGGGCCGGCTTGGCGGCCGCGGCCTCGGGCCGCGGGCGGCCGTCGCGGCTCAGGATCTCCGCGATCCTGGCCAGCAGCTCCTCGCCCTCGAAGGGCTTGGTCATGTAGTCCACGGCGCCGGTCCTGACCGAGGACACGGCGTCCGGGATGGTGCCGTAGGCCGTGAGCATGATCACGGGCAGGCCCGGCCGCTCGCGGGATATCTTCTCCAACAGCCCCTTGCCGCCCATGCCGGGCATGCGCACATCGGAGATGATCAGATCCACGGGACTTTTGCCGATCAGCTCCAGGCCCTTCTCGGCCGAGCGGGCGGTGAGGGTCGAGTAGCCGCCCGCGCTCAGGCGGGCGTCGAGCACTTCGAGGATGGACTCGTCATCGTCCACGACGAGGATGGTCCGCTTCTGTGTGGCGGCTCTGGCCATTGTATCCTACTGGCTGATGAGTTTCTTCTGTCGGCGCTGCATGTCCTGGTGCAGCTCTTCCAGCGCCCGTATCTTGGCGCGCATGTCCTCGTTCTCGCGGCGGGCCTCTTCGAGCTGGCGGGCCAGCTCGGCGGCCGAAAGCTCCTCGGCCTCCGCGTCCCTGGCGCCGGCGGACGCCTTGCCACTGGCCGAGCGGGGCAGGAGCGGCTCCATAAGCCTCGGGTCAGGGCAGGAGTCCGGGGTGGGCCAGCCTTGCGACCACCCGTCCCACATGTCCCTGGCCTGGCGGGAATCGCCGCCGTTCCTGGCCGCGGCAAGTCTGGCCACGGCCTGGCCGTAGCGGGACCGTCCCGCCAGCTCCATGTCCCCGGTGGCGACGAAAACGTCGTTGAACAGGCGGGACGCCAGCTCGAACCTGCCGGCCTTGAGGGCCTCGACGGCGCGAGAGTACATTTCGAGTTCCTGCTCCGTGGCCCTGGATCCGCTTTTTTCCCAGCGAAGGCTTGGGAGGATGCTCCCGCCGTGACCGCATCCGGCCATGAGGGCCGTGGACGCGAGGATCAGGCAGAGAACGAGCGCGCTCAGCGCGCGGCCATGGAACGAACCCCGCATGCGCGGTACCCTACCCGCTTCCCTAAGCACAGGGAAGTGAAAAACAGAAGGAGCTGCCCTGTCCGGGCGCGCTCTCGAACCACATGTCGCCGCCGTGGGCGTCCACGATGCGCTTGGAGATGGACAGCCCCAGGCCCGCCCCGTCCACGCTGTCGCGCACGCTCTTGGCCCGGTAGTACTTGCGGAAGACGAAGGGCTGCTCGTCCGCGGCGATGCCCGGCCCCTGATCGGATACGCAGATGACCACCCGGCGGCCCGGCTCGTCGTTTTTCAGGCGCACCGTGACCACCGAGCGCTCGGGCGAGAACTTGAGCGCGTTGCCGATGAGGTTGAGCAGCACCTGGCGCACGTTCTCCACGTCGGCCTTGACCCGCGGGAGATCGTGCGGGGAGTCCACGAGGATGACGATGCCCTTGGCCTCGGCCGTGGGCTGCATGCGCTCGCTCGTCTCGGCGGCCAGGGATCCGGGGTCCGTGGGCGCGAGCTCCAGGCTCAGGTCGCGGGCCTCCAGGCTCGAGACGTGCATGAGCCGGGATAGCAGGCTGGACAGCCGGTTGACCTCCTTGCCCGAGATGTCCAGGAACTTCTTCTGCCTCTCGTTGATCTCGCCGAGCACGCCGCCCTTCACGAGGTTCACGGCCTCGCGGATGCTCGTGAGCGGCGTGCGGATCTCGTGGCTGAGCATGGAGATGAAGTCCGAGCGCATCTGCTCCTCGCGCCGGAGCTGGTCGGTCATGCGGTTGAAGGCCTGGGCCAGCTCGCCCAGCTCGTCGTTGGTCAGCACGCGGATGGGCTCCAGCCGCCCTTCGCGGCTGAGGAGGCGTATGCCGCGCCGCAGCTCGCGCAGACCTCGACTCAGCACGTAGGCGATGAACAGGCTGCCGGCGATGCCCGCGGCGAGCGAACCCGTGAGGCCCAGGAAGCCGACGCGCTCGGCCGTGCGGGCCATGTCGTACAGGCGGATGATGCCCGACTCCATCTCCTTGCGGTTGGCGCCGCGCGCCTCGGCCAGGATGTCGAGCCACTCGTTCACGGCCTCGTCGGGCAGGAAGTCCGGCAGGCCTTGGGCAGGGGCCCGCGGATCGCCCTGCAAGGTTTGGGCTCCGGAGGCTTGGCCTTCCGGGGCCTGGACCCGCGAAGCCGGGGCTTGCGATTCCCGAAGGTCCGGGACGGCGGGCGTGATCTCGGACGTCGCCTCGGGCGCGGTCTCGTCCGTCGCCTCCGGAATGGTTTCGGGCGTCGTGGTTTCGGGCGCGGTTTCGGGCGCGATCTCCCGGTCCGTGCGCGCCATGTCCTGCTCGCGGGCGTCCAGCTCCTCTTCCCAGCCGTCGGGCAGATAGGAGCGTAGGCTCTCGTGAAGGGTCTCCCAAGGCTCGGGGATATCCGGATAAAGCCTGAGCATCTCCCGCAACCGGCCCTGATACTCGCTCAAGGTGCGGAAGTAGCTCTGGCGGTGCTCCTCGGCGCCCAGGATCTCGAAGCGCCGCTTGTTCTCCAGCAGCCCGATGAGCTGCTGGGCCATGAGCTCGGAGTTCTCCACGACCTTGTAGTTGACCCCGACGATGCTGCTGGAGAGCGTCTCGATCTCCTTGATGCGGCCCATGAGCACGGCGGTGATGGCGTAGAAGATGGCGATGAGCAGCACGCACCAGGCCAGCAGCTTGGTGGTGATGCTTATGCGCAGAGGGAAGGGGTTCCTGGGCATGGGCTCCATTCCGAAGAGTTCCGCGGCTCCGGAGTCGCGCCATGCGGCTCCAAGGCGCGGTGGCGCGCACCCGGCATGCAAGAATCGAACGCGGCCGCGAAATGCCCGGCGCGTGCGTGTCGCCGGCCTTCCTCGGCCGGAACGCGGTCTCTCCAGGGGTCGGTCGCGTGAAAAAAACGGTACCGCAGGCGACGGTTTATGTAATTATGCCTTTATCCCGAAGAGTCAAATTCGGGGACATGCCCCGCGACCAGAATCGCCTTGCCTCGACCTGTCCGGCATGCCATGCTTGGGCGATACTCGGTTTCAGGCCCAAAACAACCGGCCGCCCGCGCCGCGCGCGGCGGCCGGGCTGGAACCACCGGAGGCGGCCCATGGGCGAAAAAGTCGATCTGTTCATCATCGGCGCGGGCGTGGCCGGCAGGACTGCCGCCAAGGTCGCGCGCGGGGCGGGCTGGAGCGTGGCCATGGCCGAGGTCGACGGCCTGGGCGGGACCTGTCCCCTGCGCGGCTGCGAGCCCAAGAAGATCCTGTGGCAGGCCGTGGAGGCTGCCTGGCGCGCGGGCAACGCGCGCGGGCAGGGCGTGCTCGACTCGGCCCCGCGCGTGGACTGGGCCGGGCTCATGCGCTTCAAGCGCACCTTCACGGAGCCCGTGGACGGCGCGTTCATGCGCTCGCTCACGGCCATGGGCGTGCAGATCGTGCGCGGCCGGGCCGAGTTCACTGGCGAAGACCGCGTGGCCGCCGGCGGCCGGGAGTTCCACGCGGAGCACTTCTTCATCGGCGTGGGCGCGCAACCCATGCGTCTGCCCTTCCCTGGCGCGGGGCTGGTGACCACGAGCGACGGTTTCCTGGAGCTGGACGAGTTGCCCGAGAGCATCGTGTTCATCGGCGGCGGGTACATCTCCTTCGAGTTCGCGCACATCGCCGCGCGCTGCGGCGTGGGCTGCAAGATCATCCAGCGCGGCGGCCGGGCGCTCAAGCTGTTCGAGCGGGACATGGCCGAGCTGGTGGTGGCCGCCACGCGCGATCTGGGCGTGGAGGTGATCATCGGCGAAGAGGTCACGGACGTGCAAAGGGAGGGCGGCCGGCTGCACGTGCACGTGGGCCGGGACCGGCGGAGGCTCTGCGACTGCGCCATGGCCGTGCACGGCGCCGGCCGCGCGCCGGCCCTGGAAGGCCTGGGCCTTGAGAAGGGCGGAGTCGAGGCGGGCAAGCGCGGGGTCACGGTTGACGAGCACTTCAGGAGCGTGTCCAACCCGCGCGTCTGGTCCGCTGGCGATTGCGCGGACACGCCCTTCCAGCTCACGCCCGTGGCCGACATGGAGGCCTGGGCCGCGGCCCGCAACCTCGTGCACGGCGAGCGGAGAACGGTGGACTACTCGGCCGTGCCCAGCGTGAGCTTCACCCTGCCCGTGCTGGCCAGCGTGGGCCTGAGCGAGGAGCAGGCCCGCGAACGGGGCCTGGACGTGGACGTGCGCGCCGGCGACATGGCGGGCTGGAGCTCCTCGCGCCGCGTGGGCGTGAAGCACGCGGGCTACAAGGTGCTCGTGGACAAGGCCACGGACCGCGTCCTGGGCGCGCACGTGGTCGGCCACCAGGCCGAGGAGATCGTCAACGCCTTCGCCCTGGCCATGGGGCACGGCATGACGGCCAGGCAGCTCAAGGCCTTTCCCCTGGCCTATCCCACGGGCGGCTACGAGCTGCGCTACATGCTTTAGAGCCATGTAAATGAAATGCGGGTTCCAAGGGCCCGTGGCCCTTGGTGGGTGGGGTCTGGGGAGGGCAAAGCCCCTCCCAGTCATCTGCAAGTTGCTCTAGCGGCCCGCGGAAGACAGGCCGAGTGGGCCAGAAAGGCCCGCCGGATGCGCGGCATACGTGAGCAATGATTGCGTTTGTCTCAATTCTTGCGAAATTGAAAAGTTCAGGACGAACTTTTTTCAACGGATCGTCAGGCCCCCGTGGCCGGCTTGAAATGCAGGGTTGCCATGGTCGCCCATTTTATTTAAGGATATGAATGTGGTAGTAATTCCCACGGCATAAGCCAGAGGCGCCCATGGAAAAGCACCTGCTCGTGACCATCAGCGAAGACAAGAGCGCGCTCTACGGGGTGCGCTTCGTGAGCCGCTTCTTCACCAACCCGGCGGACGTGCGCCTGACCCTGTTCGCCTCCACGCCCCAGGCGCCCGATCCCATGGGCAGCGGCCTGGGCTACGAGGGCAAGCTGCGCGCCGACGAGTATGACGAGCTGGCCCGCCGGCGCAGCCAGGAGGCCGTGGAGCGGGCCATGGACCTGCTCAAGGGCCGGGGCTTTCCCGTGGACTCCCTGGAGAGCAAGGTCGTGCCCCGGCGTTTCTCCAAGGTCATGGACATCGTGCAGGAGGCCGAGGCCGGCATGTACGACGCCGTGGTCCTGGGCCGGCGGGGCCTGGGCCGGCTGGAGGAGGCCGTGGAGCAGAGCGTCAGCTCCGGGCTGCTCGTGGAGGGCACGTCCATCCCCATGTGGATCTGCCGCATGCCCGAGATGAACCGCAAAGGCGTGCTCGCCTGCGTTGACGGCTCGGTGCCGTCCTACCAGGCCGTGGACCACGCCTCGTTCATGCTCGCCGGGGAGCCGGGCCACGAGCTGACCCTGCTCGGCGTGGACGCCTCGCCCCTGGCCACGGGCGCGGACTGGAGCGTGATCTTCGACAAGTGCCTGCAGATCGCCCGCACCAACGGCCTGGAGCAGGAGCGCGTCAAGACGCGCATCGTCCAGGGCTCCAATGTCGGCCAGACCATTCTGGCCGAGGCCGAGCGCGGCCGCTACGCCGTCGTGGCCGTGGGCCACTCGGGCAGGGTCCGGCGGCTCATGGGCAGGTACCTGTTCGGCTCCACGACCAACACGCTCCTGCGCAAGCTCACGGGCGCGGCCCTGTGGGTGACGCGCTAGGCCAGGAAGGAGGCATGGACTACACGGGAAGCATACGCGCGGTGCGCGGGAGCGTGGTGGACGTGGGCTTCGACGGCCCGCTGCCGCCCATGCGCTCGGTGCTGCGCGTCTTATCCGGGCCGTCGGGCTCGGGGGGCGGGCAGGTCGTCCTGGAGGTCGCCGACCACCTGAGCGAGAGGCTCGTGCGCGCCATCGCCCTGTCGCCCACGGGCGGGCTGGCCCGCGGCGACACGGCCCATGGCGACGGCTCGACGCTCACGGCTCCCGTGGGCAAGGAGCTGCTTGGCCGCATGTTCAACGTCTTCGGCCAGGCCATCGACGGCCAGGAGGAGCTGACAGGCCTGCCCCGGCGCTCCATCCACCAGGCGCCGATCCCGCTGGCCGACCGCGTGCCGGGCCAGGAAGTCTTCCTGACCGGCATCAAGGCCCTGGACCTGCTCGTGCCGCTGGAAAAGGGCGGCAAGGCCGGGCTGTTCGGAGGCGCGGGCGTGGGCAAGACCGTGCTCATCACCGAGCTGATCCACAACATGGTCGGCGCGCACAAGGGTGTGTCCATCTTCGCCGGCATCGGCGAGCGCAACCGCGAGGGCGAGGAGCTGCACCGCGAGATGCGCGAGGCGGGCGTGCTCGGCAACAGCGTGCTCGTGTTCGGCCAGATGAACGAGCCGCCGGGCAGCCGCTTCAGGGTCGGCCACACGGCCCTGACCATGGCAGAATACTTCCGCGACGACCTGCGCCAGGACGTGCTCCTGCTCATCGACAACATCTTCCGCTTCATCCAGGCCGGCAGCGAGCTGTCCACGCTCCTGGGCCGGCTGCCCTCGCGCCTGGGCTACCAGCCCACGCTGGGCAACGAGCTGTCCGAGCTTGAGGAGCGCATCGCGAGCAGCAGGCAGGCGGCCATCACCTCCATCCAGGCCGTGTACGTGCCGGCCGACGACCTGACCGACCCCTCGGCCGTGCACACCTTCGAGCACCTCTCGGCCTCCATCGTCCTGTCGCGCAAGCGGGCCAGCCAGGGCCTGTACCCGGCCGTGGACCCGCTGGAGTCCAGCTCGACCATGCTCGCCCCGCGCGTGGTGGGCCGGCGGCACTACGACGTGGCCCGCGAGGCGCGGCGCACCCTGGCCGCCTACGAGGATCTCAAGGACATCATCTCCATGCTCGGCCTGGAGGAGCTGTCGCGCGAGGACCGCAAGATCGTGGAGCGGGCGCGCAGGCTGGAGCGCTTCCTGACCCAGCCCTTCTTCACCACCGAGGCCTTCACGGGCATGGAAGGCCGCCTGGTGGACCTGGAGAACTCCATCGAGGGCTGCGAGCGCATCCTGAATGACGAGTTTTCCGACCTCTCCGAGGGCGACCTGTACATGATCGGCAAGGTCGACGAGGCCCGCGACAGGCGCGAGAAGGAGCGGACCAAGGCCAGACGGGCGGGCAAATCCGAGGGCCAGGCATCCGGCGAGGCCGGGGCGGGCGCGGGCGGGCCCGCCTCGGCCCGGACCAGGAGCGAGGGGGACGCGTCTGGCGCATCTGGCGCTTCGGGGCGCGGCGGGGGGACCGGGACATGAGGCTGCGCATCAACATCCCCTCGCGCGTGTTTCTGGAGGCCGAGGCGGACAAGGTCTCGGCCAGGAGCCCGGCCGGCGGCTTCACCCTGCTGCCCAGGCACATCGACTTGGCCACGGTCATCGCGCCCGGCATCTTGTCGTATGCGCAGGGCGGCCAGGAGCATTTCGCGGCCGTGGCCGAGGGCATCCTGGTCAAGCTCGGCGACGAGGTGCTCGTGAGCGTGCGCGCCGCGGCGAGCGGCGAGCTGGGCGAGCTGCGCGAGGCCGTGCACAGGATGGTCGAGGACGTGGACGAACACGAGCAGGCCGCGCGCTCGGCCGTTACCCGCCTGGAGGCCTCCTTCGTGCGGCGCTTCCTGGAGATCGGCAGACGTGGCTGACGAAAAACGCCCTGGACGGGACAGGCGGCGCGAATCCCCTGACAAGCTCGCCGAATGCGTCGGCCGGGAGGAGAAGCGCAAGCTGTGGGCCAGACGCCACAGGGGCGGCGAGGTCTGGTTCGGCCTCGGCGCGTTCGGGATCATCGGCTGGGCCGTGGCCGTGCCCACCGTGCTGCTGACCTCTCTGGGCATCTGGCTCGACGCGCGCTATCCTACGCACTTCTCCTGGGCGCTGGCGCTGCTCGTGGCCGGCATCGTCCTGGGCTGCGTGAACGCCTGGTACTGGGTGCGCAGGGAGCACGGCGACATCATGCGCGAGCGGCAGAGACCGGACGAGAGGCCAGATAAGGACGAGGAAAAAAGATGAACGGCACATGGCTGATCCAGATCATCATCGGCCTCCTGGCCGGCGCCGGTCTGGCCGCCGCGCACTTCGGCGGGCTGTGGGCCACGCTGCGGGCCATGCCCGGCCTGGCCCGGCCGCGCCTGGCCTTCTGGTCCTCGCTGGCCCTGCGCTTCGGGCTGACCCTGGGCGGCTTCTACCTGCTGCTCCTGGCGGGCCCAGGCTTTTTCTTCCCGGCCCTGCTCGGCTTCCTGCTGGCCAGGATACTCGCCTCGGCCTGGGCGGGCGGCGGCCGGACATCCCGGAGCGCATCGTCATGGAAATAAGCTCCGACGCCATTGTCTTCTGGCGGCACGGCTTCATCGAGCTCAACCTGACCATGGTCACGACCTGGGTCATCATGGCCGCGCTCACGCTCATATCCTGGCTGGCCACGCGCAACCTGACCACCGGCCCGGACATCGGCCGCTGGCAGAATCTGCTCGAATCCATCGTATCGACCATCCGCGAGCAGATCGCCGAGGTCACCAAGCGCGACCCGAGCCTGTTCATGCCCTTCCTGGGCACGATCTTCCTCTTCGTGGCCCTCTCGAACCTGTTGACCATCCTGCCCTTCTACCAGCCGCCCACGGGCTCGCTGTCCACCACGGCGGCCCTGGCCATCTGCGTGTTCATCGCCGTGCCCATCTACGGCATCGCGGATCGAGGGCTGCTCGGCTACCTGCGCACCTTCGCCGAGCCCACGCCCATCATGCTGCCCTTCAACGTCATCAGCGAGATCGCGCGCACCCTGGCCCTGGCCGTACGCCTGTTCGGCAACATCATGAGCGGAACCATGATCGGGGCCATCCTCATCGCCATCACGCCTTTCATCTTTCCGGTGATCATGCAGCTGCTCGGCCTGCTCACGGGCATGGTCCAGGCCTATATCTTCGCGGTGCTCGCCGCGGTGTACATCGCCTCGGGCATGCGCGCCCGCGAGCAGACGGAAGCCAAGCATAAACAGAAACACGAGGAAAACGTCCATGGGTGATCTTGCATGGATCGGCGTGGCCTCCATTTTTTCGGCGGCCATCTGCATCGGCATCGGAGCCATCGGCCCGGCGCTGGGCGAGGGAAGGGCCGTGGCCCAGGCCTTGGCCTCCATCGCCCAGCAGCCCGACGAAACCGGCACCATCACGCGCACGCTCTTCGTGGGCCTGGCCATGATCGAGTCCACGGCCATCTACTGCTTCGTGGTGTCCATGATCCTCATCTTCGCCAACCCGTTCTGGAATCACTTCGTCCAGCAGGCCGGCGGCGGAGGCTAGCCGTGCTCATCGACTGGTTCACCGTCGGCGTGCAGATCGTCAACTTCCTCATCCTGGTCTGGCTCTTGCGGCATTTTTTGTACGGCCCCATAGTCAAGATCATGAAGCGCCGGTCCGAACGCATCGCCAGCGAGGTCAACGAGGCCAGGGCGGCCCGCCGCGAGGCCGAGGACAAGGAGCAGCGCCTGAACCAGGAGCGCGCCGAGCTGCAAGCCGAGCGCGATCAGCTCATGGAGCAGGCCAAGGAGGAGGTGCGCGCCTGGCGCGAGGAGGCCATGGAGCGGGCGCGCGCGGAGATCGACGAGAATCGCGGGTCCTGGCTGGAGGGCCTGGCGCGCGAGCAGGAGCGCGCGGCGGACATGCTCAGACGGCGCATCGCTTCCCAGGTGGTGGCGGTCTCGCGCGCGGTCCTCGTGGACCTGGCCGACGCATCCCTGGAGATCCAGGTGGCCGAGCTTTTCCTGAAGCAGCTCCGGCGTCAGAAGGATCGGGGTGGGCCTGGCTTCGGCCATTCCGGCGAGGTGCGCCTGCGTATCGGGGGCGAACTGCCGAACCAGATCCGGGAACGGCTGCGCAATGAGCTTGCGCACCTCTTCCCGTCCGCCGCCTCGGTCGCCGTGAGCGAAGACCGTGAGCTGGGCTTCGGCCTGAGTCTCGTGGCCGGCGACCGCAAGTGGGATTTCAACCTGGACGAGTACCTGCGCAACCTGGAGCAGGACGTCCTGGCCGGCTTGCAGCCCACGCGGCGCGCCGAGGGTCGCGCCCAGGCCAGCGGACGCGGCCCCTCAAGCCCCGTGGAGGCCGCGTGAGCGGCGGATTCCTCGACTCCGCGCTCGACCAGGTCGGCCTGGTCATCGACCGGGCCCTGGCGCGCCGTGCGCCGGGAGCGGAACCCGAGGAGGTCGGCCGCGTGGTGTCCGTGGGCTCGGGCGTGGTTTGGGCCGAGGGCTTGGGCGGCGTCAAGGCCGAGGAGCTCGTGCTCCTGGGCGGGCGCATTCCGGGCCTGGCCATGGAAATACTGGAGAATCGCGTGGGCATCGCGCTCCTGGGCAAGGGCGGGCCGGCGACCGGCCCGCGCGACGAGGGCGCGCACGCGGGCATGGAGGTCACGCGCACGGGCCGCGTCATGGACGTGCCCATGGGCGCGGAGCTGCTCGGCCGCGTGGTGGACCCTCTGGGAACGCCCCTGGACCGCGAGGGTCCCATCCACGCCGAGGACCGCAGGCCGGCCCAGCGCGAGGCCCCGGCCATCCTCGACCGCGCGCCCGTGACCCGGCCCATGCAGACCGGGCTCAAGGTCGTGGACGCCCTGTTCCCCATCGGTCGCGGCCAGCGCGAGCTGATCCTGGGCGACCGGCAAACGGGCAAGACCTCCATGGCCGTGGACACCATCATCAACCAGCGCGGTTTCGGCGTGCTGTGCGTGTACTGCTCCATCGCCCAGAAAAGCTCCAGCCTGGCCAAGGTGGTGGACGACCTGCGCCGCTCCGGGGCCATGGAGCATACGGTGGTGGTGGCGGTGGAGGGCGAGGACCCGCCGGGCCTGCAATACATGGCGCCCTATGCGGCCACGACCATGGCCGAGTTCTTCATGGAGCAGGGCCGCGACGTGCTCATCGTCTACGACGACCTGACCCGCCACGCGCGGGCCTACCGCCAGCTCTCGCTGCTCCTGCGCAGGCCGCCGGGCCGCGAGGCCTTCCCCGGCGACATCTTCTTCATCCACTCGCGCATGCTGGAGCGCGCCACGCACCTCAAGCCCGAGCTGGGCGGCGGCAGCCTGACGGCCCTGCCCATCATCGAGACCGAGGCCCAGAACCTGTCGGCCTACATCCCGACAAACCTCATCTCCATCACCGACGGCCAGCTCTATGTCTCGCCGGAGCTGTTCCGCAAGGGCCTGCTGCCGGCCGTGGACGTGGGCCTGTCCGTGTCGCGCGTGGGCGGCAAGGCCCAGCTTCCGGCCTACCGCAAGGTGGCCGGCGACCTGCGCCTGTCCTATTCGCAGTTCCAGGAGCTGGAGACCTTCGCGCGCTTCGGCACGCGCCTGGACGAGCGCACGCGCCAGAAGCTCGACCACGGCCGCCGCGTGCGCGAGGCCCTCAAGCAGAACGAGCACGATCTCCTGTCGCCCGGCGAGCAGATCGTCATGCTCTACGCCGTGTCCGAGGGACTGCTCGACGCCCTGCCCATCGAGCGCATGGCCGAGGCCCAGGACAGGCTCATCGCCGCCGCCCGCGAGCGCTGGGACCTGGAGGGCGAGGTCGCCCAGGCCGGCAGGACGAGCCCGCTTTGGGACCAGCTGCGCGAAGTGCTCGAAGCAACGGCCAAGGGGTTCCGGCAGCAGGGGCAGGCATGACCCTGGAGGACACCAAGCGCCAGATCAAGACCGCCGGCGACCTGCTCTCGGTGGTCAAGACCATGAAGAGCCTGGCCTCGGTGAACATCCGCCAGTACGAGGAGGCCGTGCGCGCCCTGGACGGCTACAGCCGTGCCGTGGGCCTGGCTTGGCTGGCCCTGTTCCGCGCGGGCGGCGTCCGGCTGGCCGGAAGCTCCGGCCCGGCGGTGGTCCTGGTCATAGGCTCGGACCAGGGCATGGCCGGCCCGTTCAATGATGTCGCGCTCCAGAAGGCCTTCGAGGAAGAGCCCAACTTCCGCGACGGCGCGGAAGTGATCTACTGGGCCTCGGGGGAGCGGGCCTTGGCCGGCGTCGTGGACGCGGGCCGCGACATGGCCATGCACTTTCCCCTGCCAGGCAGCCTGGCCGGCATCGACGCCGCGGTCCTGCGCATCATCGAGGCCGTGGATAAATGGCGGCGCGAGAAAGGCGTCACGCGCTACTACGTGGTCTCCAACCGCCCGAGCGGCAAGACGGCCTACAGGCCCGAGGCGCGCAAGCTCCTGCCCCTGGACCAGGAGTGGGCCGGGCAGTTCGAGCGCCGCTCCTGGCCCGCGCGAAACATCCCCATGCTCGGCCTGTCGAGGGAGGACTTCTTCCGCCAGCTCTTCGGCCAGTATCTGTACGTGGAGCTGTACCAGGCCTACTGCCACTCCCTGGCCGGCGAGAACGCCGCGCGCCTGGCGGCCATGCAGTCGGCCGAGAAGAACATCGACGAGCTGCGGGAGCGCCTCGTGGCCGAGTACCGCCAGGAGCGCCAGACCGAGATCACCAGCGAGCTGCTGGACGTGATCTCGGGCTTCGAGGCCCTGGAGGGCGGCAAGTAGCGGAGCGGTTGCGGCACGATGGCGTTGACGGACGTCAGCCTTGTTCCCTCACGTCCTGGCCGGCGGCCTCTTCCAGGAACTCCGCCACCCGCCGCTCGGACCAGTACACGCCCGTGCCGTCCAGGGTCACGAAGCCCAGGTGGCCGCCATGGCGCTGGACCTCCAGGCGCAGGTTGGGATTCATGGCCGCCTCCAGGGCCGGGAAGCACTCCGGGGCCAGGAAGGGATCGTCGATGGCGTTGACGAGCAGGGTCGGCACGCGGATGTGCGCCAGGTGTGGCTTGGAGCTGGCCTTGCGCCAGTAATCGCGCGCGCCGGCGAAGCCGTGCAGCGGCGCGGTGAAGCGCTCGTCGAACTCCTCGAAGGTGTTGATGGACTCCAGGCCCTGGGTGTCCAGGAGCCCCGGAAAACGCTCCTGCTTCTCCCTTATCTTGCGGAGCAGCGTGCGCAGGAAATAGCGCATGTACACGCGGTTGACCGGCCGCGCCAGCGCTTCCGCCGAGGATTCCAGGTCGCAGGGCACGCTCAGGGTGGCCGCGGCGCAAATCTCGGCGGGCACGCGCTCCGGGTCCTCGCCCAGGTACTTGAGGATCTGGTTGCCGCCCATGGAGTAGCCCACCAGGGCCGCCATGGCGTAGCCGCCTTTGGCCAGGGCCGCGAGCAGGGCCAGGTGGAGGTCGTCCGTCTCGCCCGAGTGGTAGAGCCTGGGCAGCCGGTTGGGCTCGCCGCCGCAGCCCCGGTGGTTCATGGCCGCCACGTCCCAGCCGCTGGCGGACAGATGGGCCATGAGGTTGCTCGTGTGCAGGCCGCGCGAGTTGCCCTCCAGGCCGTGGCACAGGAAGACCAGCCTGCCGTGGCCGCCCGCGAGCCAGTCCAGGTCCAGGAAGTCGCCGTCGGGCAGCTCCAGGCGCTGGCGCTCCACGGGCAGGGCGCGGGTCTTGCGGAACAGGATCGGGTAGACCGTCTGGACATGGCCGTTGGTCAGGAAACGTGGGGGGGTGTATGTCCGCGCGGCGTTCAGCATGGTGGATGTGGCCAAGAGGTTATGGGCATTGCCTAATCTCTGTACCTTTTCAGCGTGAAGAGTCAATATGCCGGGCGTGAGCAAGCTGTTCCAGACACCCCGCAACGTGGCCTGGCTGTCCATCGCGGCGTCCCTGGCCACCATGGCCCTCAAGTTCGGGGCCTGGCACCTCACGGACTCCGTGGGCCTGCTCTCGGACGCGGCCGAGTCCATGGTCAACCTCACGGCCGGCAGCATCGCCCTAATGGCCCTGACCGTGGCCATGCGTCCGGCCGACGAGCAGCACGCCTATGGCCATGACAAGGCCGAGTACTTCTCCAGCGGGGCCGAAGGCATCCTCATCCTCGTGGCCTCGGTCGGCATCGTCTACGCCGCCGTAGGGCGCATGCTCGACCCCCAGCCGCTCAAGGAGCTGGGTCCGGGCCTGGCCGTTGCCGTCGTGGCCTCGGCCGTGAACCTCCTCGTGGCCAGGGTCATGCTGCGCATGTCCAGGCACTTCGACTCCATCACCCTGGAGGCCGACGCCAAACACCTCATGACCGATGTGTGGACCTCGGTCGGCGTGGTCGGCGGCCTGGCCGTGGTCTGGGCCATGCCCGAGTGGCGCATCCTCGACCCGCTCATGGCCCTGGCCGTGGCCGGGCACATCGTGTTCAGCGGCGTGAGCCTCATTAAGCGCTCCGTGCATGGGCTGCTGGACCACGCTCTGCCGGCCGAGGAGCTGGCGGCCATCCACAAGGCCATCTGCCAGGCCGCGGGGGACGGCGCGATCTATCACGGCCTGCGCACGCGCAAATCCGGCTCGCGCCGGTTCATCGACTTCCACCTCCTCGTGCCCGGCGCCATGAGCGTGCGCGAGTCCCACGTGCTCACCGAGGCCATCGAGCAGGGCATCGCCACCCGCCTCTCGCGCTCCCAGGTGACCATCCACGTGGAGCCCCTGGAGGACGGCAGCTCCTGGGACGGCGGCCACGTGGGCGGCATTGCGTACCAGCCCAAGGTCTGCAAACCCACGGAGTAGGCGCGAAGGCTGCTTCCCGATCGTTGCGCCCGGAGATGGGCTAGGGCCTGTACGCTATCGGAGTGGAGTCGCCCCGTTTCCATGGAGGGCTAACGGCTTGGGATTTCAAAGGGCCGCTACGCATTGCTCGTACGCCAGAGGCGACATGTAGTCGAGGGTCGAATGCCGCCTGCGCCGCTTTAAAGCACTTTGCAATTAAGCTGAGATATATCCACAGGCTCTGAACCATCCTCTGGCATTCTCAGGGGTGATCAGGTCAAGGGCTGCTGCAACTGCTGCATAAAGAGCCTCCTGAGTGCGTGCTTTCGCGCTTCGGAGGCTCTCTTTCACCTTGCTCCACATCTGTTCGATGGGATTTAGGTCCGGCGAGTACGCGGGCAGCCACCAGAACTCGGCTCCAGCTTGCCGTATAAGCTCGTGAGCTTCCTTGTTCTTATGCGCCGAAAGATTGTCAGCCACCACGATATCCCCAGGTCTAAGCGTCGGGGCCAAAACTGTTCGGATGTATTCTCGAAACACGCGTCCTGTTGTCGCACCCTCGATGGCCATGCACGCGACCTCTCCATCAAGCCGGATTGAGGAGATCATGGTCGTGACATTCCAGTGCCCTCCTGGAGCATGGTCATGGCAACGCTTGCCGCCAAGCGCGCGTCCCCGCAGCCTGGTCATGTTCGTCTTGGCGCCAGATTCGTCAATGAAGACAAAACGGCGAGGATCCGTATCTGCTTGCAAGGACGACCACATCACGCGTGCGGCTTTGATATCATCTCTTTCTTGCTCGTCGGCGCGCAGTGTTTTTTTTAAATTTCAAACCTAAGCGCTTGAGCGTCCTATGAATGGTCGAAGGATGGCAGTCCAAATTCAGTGCTGCCT